>NZ_KV794847.1:0-57329 GCF_001808885.1 Corynebacterium sp. HMSC074E01 | reverse complement strand
GCCCCCCCGCCACTGTGGCGGGGGAGCTTCGTCGTTTTCCACCCGGCTTTCCTCCACCCCCGCAAACACAGCTCGGTGACATCGCTCAGTGGCGCCGCAACTGCCCTATCTGCCAAAACTATTGCCCCGGTTTTCAGGCGCTAACTTTGGCAGTTTGGCGCGTTTTCTTTAAGCGTCTTGCCACCAAGACCTGACCACTGTGATTCAGCGCACTAGACTGTGCCGCATGATTTCTCAGAAGTGGTTCCGCGTCGCACTCGGCATGTTTCTCGTCGCCTGCGGCGCTAATCTCTTCGCACCGATGGTCGTGGTCTACCAAGTCACCACCGAGCTGGGAGTTCTGCAGACGACCTTCCTCTTCGGCATTTATGCCCTCGGCATCATGGTGGCTCTCTTCATCGGCGGCCCACTTTCCGATTCGCTGGGCCGCCGCGCCATCATGCGCCCGGCCGTCCTCATCACCACCACTGGTTCCTTGGTCTTCCTTGGCGGTGCAGGCGGCGCCTTTCTCCCCTTGTTGATCGGCCGCTTGTGTGCTGGCGCCGCCGTGGGTTTCGCTATGTCTTCCGGCGCTGCGTGGATCAAGGAGCTCAGCACCCACCTCAGCGTTGGTGCGAAGCGTTCTTCCATTGCTTTGTCAGCTGGCTTCGCGTCAGCACCTGGCGTTGCCGGTATCGCCGCAGAGTTCCTCCCCTGGCCCACCGTCCTTCCTTATCTCTTGCACATCGGCCTAGCGCTCGTCGTGGTCCCCCTCGTGTGGACCGTGCCAGAACAGAGATCTGCCCAAACGGCTTCATCGCGCCGTTCTTTAATCCCCACCAGCCTGCTTAGCCCCCGCTACCTACCGGTCGTGGCCTATGCACCGTGGGTCTTCGGCTCCGCCACCACCGCCTTCGTCTTCCTGCCCGCGCAGCTCAGCGAGCACTTGCGCCACCCCATTCTCATCGCTGGCCTGTGTGCCCTACTCACCATGGGCAGCGGCGTGGTAATCCAACAGCTTGCGGGCCGCATTCGCGTCACGGCATTCCACGGCATGGTGCTAGCCGCTATAGGCATGGCCCTGTGCCTCGTCATCCTCGCCGCGGCGGAATATAACTGGGCAGTTTTCCTTCTGCCTCTCGCGGCCATCATCATGGGCAGCTCCTATGGAATTGGCATGCTCAGCGGTCTCGCGGAAACCCAAGCCATCGCGCACCCGGCGGAGCTTGGGGCAGCAACGGGGGTGTTTTATTCGCTGACCTATCTGGGCTTCTTTGCCCCCTTCATTCTCTCGCTTTTGGGCCCTGTCACAGGCTATTCCACCGCCTTCATCATTGGACTCGCTGTCGCGGCGCTGACTGCCGTGGCGCTGCGCCTCCGCTTTAAGGGGTAACCGGGGTTAATGTCATGGCATACGCCTTATACTTGTGGGCAGTTTAGGTCACACAAACTATCGCCACGAAGGAGATTCACCATATGGATTTCATCTCTCGTCACCTCGGCCCCGATGCAGCTGAGCGTGAGACGATGCTCAAGGCAGTGGGCTATGACAGCATAGACGCGCTGGTCGATGCCGCCCTGCCGACCTCCATCCGCGCTACCGAAGCGCTGAACCTCCCGGAGGCTTTGAGCGAAGATGATGCGCAGGCGAAGCTGCGCGAGTACGCCTCCCAGAACGTCGTGCTGAAGTCCTTCTATGGCCAGGGTTACTCCGATACCCTCACCCCGGCGGTCATTCGCCGCGGGCTGCTGGAGGATGCCGGCTGGTACACCGCCTACACGCCCTACCAGCCGGAGATCTCGCAGGGCCGCCTCGAGGCACTGCTGAACTTCCAGACCATGATTGAGTCCCTCACCGGACTGCCCATCGCGAACGCCTCGCTTCTCGACGAAGCCTCCGCCACCGCCGAAGCCGTGGGTCTGATGGCCCGCGCGGTGAAGAAGGGCCGCCGCGTGCTGTTGGATTCGCGCCTGCACCCGCAGGCTCTCGCCGTGGCCGCCGAGCGCGCCCGCGCCATCGAGCTGGAGGTCGAGATTGCTGATGTCCGCGATGGCATCGTCGGCGAAGACCTCGTCGGTGCAGTTCTGGCCTACACGGGAACCGAGGGCGATATCGTCGACCCGCGCGCTGCCATCGAGGAGCTGCACACCCGCGGCGCCCTAGCTGCCGTCGTGGCTGACCCGCTGTCGCTGCTCCTTCTGGAGGCTCCGGGTTCGATGGGCGCAGACGTCGTCCTCGGCTCCTCGCAGCGCTTCGGTGTCCCGCTCTTCTTTGGTGGCCCGCACGCGGCCTTCATGTCCGTCACGGATAAGCTCAAGCGCCAGCTTCCGGGCCGCATCGTGGGTGTGTCGAAGGACGCCGCCGGCCGCCCCGCCTACCGTCTGGCCCTGCAGACCCGCGAGCAGCATATCCGCCGCGAGCGCGCGACCTCCAACATCTGTACCGCGCAGGCTCTCTTGGCCAACGTGGCCTCCATGTATGCCGTCTACCACGGCCCGCAGGGACTGCAGGAGATTGCGCAGCGCGTGCACGACCGCGCGTCTGCTTTCGCTGCAGCAGTCACCGACGCGGGCAAGGAGATTATCTCCCGCGACTTCTTCGACACCGTGACCGTCACCGGCGTGGATGCCGCTGCCATCAAGGCTCAGCTGCAGGAGCAGGACTATCTGGTGCGCGCCATCGGCACGGACAAGGTCTCGGTCTCCTTCGGCGAGTCCGCCACCAACGAGGATGTCAACACCCTGGCCGCTGCCTTCGGCGCCGCAGACTCCGCTGATTCCGAGCCAGCCGCGTCTGGCTCCTTCGAGATTCCGTCCTCCGTGCAGCGCTCCGAGGCTCCGCTGCAGCACGAGATCTTCAACTCCATCCACTCCGAGACCCAGATGCTGCGCTACCTGCGCACCCTGGCGGATAAGGACTTGGCCCTCGACCGCACGATGATCCCGCTGGGCTCGTGCACGATGAAACTCAACCCCACCTCCGCCATGGAGCCCATCTCCTGGCCGGAGTTCGCGGGCATCCACCCGTATGCCCCGGAAGAGACCACCGCTGGTTGGCGCGCGCTGATCGACGAGCTCGAGTCCTGGCTCGCGGAAATCACCGGCTACGCCCAGGTTTCCATCCAGCCCAACGCCGGCTCCCAGGGTGAGCTGGCCGGCCTGCTGGCCATCCGCCGCTACCACGTTGCCAATGGCGATCACGGCCGCGATGTCATCCTCATTCCGGCCTCCGCGCACGGCACCAACGCGGCCTCGGCGACCCTGGCCAACCTGCGCGTCGTCGTGGTCAAGACCGCTGACGACGGCTCCATTGACGTCGCCGACCTCGACGCCAAGCTCAAGCAGCACGGCGAGCACGTCGCCGGCATCATGATTACCTACCCCTCCACCCACGGTGTCTTCGACCCCGAGGTGCGCGAGGTCTGCGACAAGGTCCACGCAGCCGGCGGCCAGGTCTACATCGACGGCGCGAACATGAACGCGCTGGCCGGTTGGGCCCGCCCGGGCGTCTTTGGTGGCGATGTTTCCCACCTCAACCTGCACAAGACCTTCACCATCCCGCACGGCGGAGGTGGCCCGGGTGTGGGCCCGGTGGGCGTCGCCAAGCACTTGGTGCCCTTCCTGCCGACGGATGCCAACGACCCCCAGCTGGACCCCGCGCAGCCGGCCGTGGAGGGAACCGGCGTGCCGTCCACCGCATCGCGCTACGGCTCAGCCGGCGTGCTGCCAATCTCCTGGTCCTACCTGGCCATGGTGGGCGCGCAAGGGCTCACGGAAGCCACGAGCCACGCCATCCTCGGCGCGAACTACCTGGCGCAGAACCTCAAGGATTCCTTCCCGGTTCTGTACACGGGCAATGCCGGCCTGGTGGCGCACGAATGCATCTTTGACCTGCGCGCGCTGACCGACGCCTCCGGCGTCACCGCCGCCGATGTGGCCAAGCGCCTTGTGGACTACGGCTTCCACGCGCCGACCCTGTCCTTCCCAGTGGCCGGCACCCTCATGGTGGAGCCCACCGAGTCCGAGGACCTGGGTGAGCTGGACCGCTTCATCGAGGCTATGCGCTCCATCCGCGCCGAAATCCAGGAGATTATCGACGGCCAGGTGGCCTACGAGGACTCCGTCATCCACCATGCACCGTTCAACGCCGAGTCCGTCGCCGCCGACGAGTGGAACTTTGCCTTTAGCCGCCAGCAGGCCGCCTACCCGGTGACCTCCCTGCGCGCTAATAAGTATTTCCCGCCGGTACGCCGCATCGACGAGGCCTACGGTGACCGCAACCTGGTGTGCACCTGCCCGCCGCCAGAGGCCTTTGACTACTCCGACGAGAACCAGGAGGTTTAATCAATGACTGACTACCTGCACTCCCCGCTGCACGCTGAGCACGAGAAACTCGGCGCTACCTTCACGCCCTTTGGGCCGTGGGAAATGCCGCTGAAGTATGACAACGAGCTTGAGGAGCACCGCGCGGTGCGTAATGCCGCGGGCCTCTTCGACCTGTCCCACATGGGTGAAATCTGGGTCAACGGCCCAGACGCCGCCGAGTTCCTCTCCTACTGCTTCATTTCCAACCTGGTGCCTCTCAAGGAGGGCAAGGCGAAGTACTCCATGATCTGTGCTGAGGATGGCGGCATCATGGATGACCTCATCACCTACCGCCTGGAAGAAACCAAGTTCCTGGTCGTGCCCAATGCCGGCAACGCCGACACCGTGTGGGAGGCCCTCAACGAGCGCGCTGAGGGCTTCGACGTGGACCTGAAGAATGAGTCCCGCGATGTAGCCATGATTGCCGTCCAGGGCCCGAAGGCGCTGGAGATCCTCGTCCCGCTGGTGGAGGACACCAAGCAGCAGGCCGTGATGGACCTGCCCTACTACGCTGCAATGACCGGCAAGGTGGCCCGCAAGTACGCGTTTATCTGCCGCACCGGCTACACCGGCGAGGACGGATTCGAGCTCATCGTCTACAACTCCGATGCCCCGGAGCTGTGGGAAGAGCTGCTCAAGGCCGGCGAGGAATACGGTATTAAGCCCTGCGGCTTGGCAGCGCGCGACTCCCTGCGCTTGGAGGCGGGCATGCCGCTCTACGGCAACGAGCTCACCCGCGATATCACCCCGGTAGAAGCCGGGATGTCCCGCGCCTTTGCCAAGAAGGAGCAGGACTTCGTGGGCTCTGAGGTGCTGCGCCAGCGCGCTGAGGAAGGCCCGCAGGCCGTTATCACCGGATTGGTCTCTTCCCAGCGCCGCGCGGCCCGTGCGGGCTCCGAGGTCTACGTGGGTGAGAACAAGGTAGGCACGGTGACCTCCGGCCAGCCCTCCCCTACCCTGGGACACCCAGTAGCGCTCGCGCTCATCGATACCGCAGCTGGCCTCGAGCCGGGTGCGGCCGTCGAGGTGGATATCCGCGGCAAGCGCTACCCCTTCGAGGTTTCCGCGCTGCCCTTCTACAAGCGCGATAAGTAAACTCCACTACTGAAGTCAACTACCGAAAGGACACTCCTTCTCATGGCTAATCTTCCTTCCGATTTTTCCTACTCCGAGGACCACGAGTGGATCAACGCCACCGCTGACTCCGTCGTTGGTTCTACCGTCCGCATCGGCATCACCTCCGTGGCCACTGACCGCTTGGGTGAAGTCGTCTTCGCCGAGCTGCCGGCCGAGGGCGATACCGTCGAGCACGGCGAGACCTGTGGTGAGGTCGAGTCCACCAAGTCCGTGTCTGATCTCTACTCCCCGGTCACCGGAACCGTGACCGCCGTCAACGAGGCCGTGCACGATGACTACGCCATCATCAACAACGACCCCTTCGGTGAGGGCTGGCTCTTCGAGGTCGAGGTCTCTGAGGTCGGCGAGCTGATGACCGCCGACGAATACGCCTCCGCCAACGGCGTTGACTAAAACAACGCTTGAGCAGCGCACACTCAGCCCCTTTCGGGCTGATTTATCGCGGGGTTTAGGATTGGGTTCATGACTGCTCCCCGCGAACCTTTCTTTCCCGCCGACCGCTCCATCCGCGCTTCTGACGAGCCACTGGAGATCCGCCGCTTGGGCCGCATGGGTTACCAAGAAGCATGGGATCTGCAGGCCGAGCTCGCCGCGGCGCGGGCGGCGGGCACGCAGGGGGATGTCATCCTCGTAGTGGAGCACCCCAACGTCTACACCGCCGGCAAGCGCACCCAGCCGGAAGATATGCCCGATAATGGCCTGCCGGTCATTGACGTTGACCGCGGCGGGCGCATCACCTGGCACGGTGAGGGCCAGCTGGTGGTCTACCCCATTATCAAGCTGGCGGAGCCGGTCGACGTCGTTGACTACGTCCGCCGCCTCGAGGAAGCCATCATCCAGGCCGTCCGTGAACTCGGCGTGAGCACCGCCGGGCGCATCGATGGCCGCTCTGGCGTGTGGGTCCCCTCCACCACCCGCGCCGCCGATCCGGCCGCTCCGAAGCGCGACCGCAAACTAGGCGCCCTGGGCATCCGCATTACCCGCGGCGTGACCATGCACGGCCTCGCCCTCAATTGCACCAATACCCTGGAATACTACGAGCACATCGTCGCCTGCGGCATCGACGATGCCGACGTGTCAACCCTCTCGCTAGAGCTTGGCCGCGAGGTCACCATTCAGGAAGCGGAAGCGCCGCTTCTCGACGCCCTCCTCAAAGCCCTTTCCGGCGAACTTACCGTGGCCGACCACACCTTTGCTTCGGCGCCTGATCCCATCAAGGTGGCCAACGAGAAGGCGCGCCAAGCCCGCAAAGCAGCTGAAGGAAAATAGAAGATACCCTCGGTGGAATAAACCCGGCTCTCGCAGGACTTGTATTAGGAAGAGCTAACTCTAACGCGTAAAGTGAGGTTCCGTGACTGTTAAGCCTGAAGGACGCAAGATGCTCCGCATTGAGAAGAAAAATGCGGAGTCGCCCATCGAACAGAAGCCACGCTGGATCCGCAACCAGGTTCGCACCGGCCCTGGTTATGAGGACATGAAATCTCGCGTGTCTGGTGCTTCTCTGCACACTGTGTGCCAGGAGGCTGGCTGCCCCAATATTCATGAGTGCTGGGAATCGCGCGAGGCTACCTTCCTCATCGGCGGCGACAAGTGCACTCGCCGCTGTGATTTCTGCGATATCGCTACCGGTAAGCCAGCGGAACTGGACCGCGACGAGCCGCGCCGCGTCGCCGAGAACATCCAGGAGATGGATCTCAACTACACCACCATCACCGGCGTGACCCGCGATGATCTGCCCGACGAGGGTGCCTGGCTCTACGCCGAGGTGGTGCGCAAGATTCATGAGCTCAACCCACACACCGGCGTGGAGAACCTCACCCCGGATTTCTCCGGTAAGCCGGATTTGCTCCAAGAGGTTTTTGAAGCCCGCCCTGAGGTCTTCGCCCACAACCTGGAGACGGTACCGCGCATCTTCAAGCGCATTCGCCCGGCCTTCCGCTATGAGCGTTCACTCGACGTCATCCGCCAGGCCCACGACTTCGGTTTGATCACCAAGTCCAACCTCATCCTGGGCATGGGCGAAACCGCCGAGGAGATTGAGGAAGCACTGCGCGACCTGCGCTCGGCAGGCTGCGACATCATCACGATCACCCAGTACCTGCGCCCCGGCCCGCGCTTCCACCCGATCGAGCGCTGGGTGCGCCCGGAGGAATTCGTGGAGCACTCCAAGCTGGCCAAGGAGCTCGGCTTCGGCGGCGTCATGTCCGGCCCGCTGGTCCGCTCCTCCTACCGCGCTGGCCGCCTCTACGTGCAGGCCATGGAAGCCCGCGGGCTTGAGCTTCCGGAGAACCTGAAGCACTTGGCTGAGACTTCCCAGGGTGCTACCGCCCAGGAGGCCTCCACGCTTCTGGAGAAGTACGGCCCCTCCGAGGAAACTCCGGTGACCACGCGCATGGTTAAGACCCCGACTGGTGCAGCGAACCCGAACTCTGCGGCGTCCACTATTCGCTAGTTCGATTCTCTTTTTGACCCTCTGACCTCTAAAGTAGGAGCCATGGCTAACGACGACAAGGCATCGCTGAAGGAAGCGAAGA
Organism: Corynebacterium sp. HMSC074E01; assembly: GCF_001808885.1. Classification (NCBI taxonomy): domain Bacteria; kingdom Bacillati; phylum Actinomycetota; class Actinomycetes; order Mycobacteriales; family Corynebacteriaceae; genus Corynebacterium; species Corynebacterium sp. HMSC074E01. The sequence continues at coordinate 49,314 of NZ_KV794847.1, read as the reverse complement.
AGCAGGAGCGCGCAGCAAAGCGCGCCCAGCGCAAGCAGAACTGGTCACAGATGTGGCAAGCGTTCAACATGCAGCGCAAGCAGGACAAGGCTCTCATCCCCATCATGCTGGCTGCGTTCTTGGGCATGGGCTTGCTCTTCTTCCTTATCGGCATGCTCTTCAACGGCCAGTGGTTCATGCTCATCATTGGCTTGGGTCTTGGCGCGATGCTCGCCATGTTCCTGTTCACCCGCCGCCTTGAGCGCGACATGTACAAGAAGGTGGAAGACCAACCTGGTGTCGCCGGTTGGGCTTTGGAGCAGCAGCTACGCAACACCGTTGGTGTGGTGTGGAAGGTTAAGCCGGGCGTGGCTGCGACCCGCCAGCAGGATCTGGTTCACCGCGTGATTGGTAACTCGGGCGTCATTTTCGTCGTCGAGGGTGACCGCAAGCGCGTCGCCCCTACTCTCAACCGTTTGAAGAAGCGCGTCGACCGCCTGGCTGGCGGCGTGCCGGTGTACGAGGTCTTCGTGGGCAATGGCGAGGATGAGGTTCCGGTGTCCAAGCTGCGCACCCACATCATGAAGCTGCCGCGCAACTACAACAAGAACGAAACCTACGAGAACATTCGCCGCATCGAGGCCATGGATGATCTTCCGGGCACCACCCCGGGTCTGCCCAAGGGCCCGATGCCCCGACAGGCTCAGAACATGGCGGGCATGAACCGCCGCATGCGCCGCATGCAGGAGCGCAAGGGCGGCAAATAAGCTACCTTGTTCCACACAAGAAGGGGTCCCTCCCGAGATTCTCGGAAGGGACCCCTTCTTTACCTTGCGGTTCTTCGTTGCTTTAGGACCGTCCTAGCCTTCGTGACCAGGTTTCGTCAGATGGTTCTACTCAGATGGTTTACTTGACCCCAAGTAAACCATCTAGCGTTATGAAGAAGGTTTGCTTGCCCCCAAACAAACCTTTTCAGGGGAACCATTTGTGGGGCATCTGTGGTGGATACGACCGGCTAGCGCTGACCAAGCTTTAGGCCATGATGACGGCGGTGCCGGTGGCGCGGTCGTGGAGGCCACGGCCGTCGGCATCAACCATCGCTGCGGGGAAAAGCACAGCGGTCAACAGCGTACGGACCGCCGCCCGCCACAAACCGACAGAAGTGCCCGGCACGTCGAGACGCGCCACGCCCATGCCGAGAATGGCCATTCCCGGAGTGCGGGCGAAGAGCCAACCGCACACGATGCCCATGACCACCCACACGGCGTAGCCCAAGAAAGCTGGACCGCCGAGCGAATCCGTAACGAGTTCGAGAAGGTTGGCGATGATCATCGCCAAAATCCAGTCAATGAGGACGCCAAAAGTGCGCCGCATTACAGAAGCCAGAGCGCCTGAGCCCTCCTTAGGCAAGCCCAATGTTTGCCCAGGCCACTGCCCGTGCTCAAAGCCGTCGTTGTTATCTGCCATGCTCACCAATCTAGCTGTCGGCTCCGCGAAGCAGAAAATTTACCTCTAGGTGCCCCAGACACCCCGGTAACGAAGCCAATACCTGTAAACTAGTCGGGAGTACTACACGTCAACCAACAGGAGACCACCGTGTCCTTTGAGACAATCCAGGACGTCATCGCATTCATCAAGGAAGAGGACGTCAAGTTCGTTGACATCCGGTTTACGGACGTCCCCGGCACTGAGCACCACTTCTCTATTCCGGCCGAGGAATTTACTGAAGATGCAGCCGCCGAAGGCCTCGCTTTTGATGGTTCTTCCATCCGCGGATTCACCACCATCGATGAGTCCGATATGACGCTGTTGCCGGATCCGAAGACCGCCTTTGTGGATCCTTTCCGTACCGCGAAGACACTGAACATCAAGTTCTTCGTCCACGACCCGTTCACCCTGGAGCCTTTCAGCCGCGACCCGCGCAACATCGCCCGCAAGGCTGAGGAGTACCTCGCCTCCACCGGTATCGCAGATACCTGTAACTTCGGCGCCGAGGCTGAGTTCTATATCTTCGACTCTGTTCGCTACGGCACCGACGTACACAACGGCTTCTACGAGGTTGATACCGATGAGGGCTGGTGGAACCGCGGTTCTGAGACCAACTTCGATGGCACCCCGAACACCGGTTTCAAGACTCGCGTGAAGGGCGGCTACTTCCCTACGGCACCCGTCGACAAGCACGGCGAAGTCCGCGACGCCATGGTGGAGCAGCTACAGAAGGCAGGCTTTGTTATCGAGCGCTTCCACCACGAGGTGGGAAGCGGCCAGAACGAGATTAACTACCGCTTCAACTCCCTGCTGCACGCGGCTGATGATATTCAGACCTTCAAGTACATCATCAAGAACACCGCGGAGCAGTTCGGGAAGTCCGTAACCTTCATGCCGAAGCCGCTGGCCGGCGATAATGGTTCCGGTATGCACGCCCACATGTCCCTGTGGCAGGACGGCAAGCCGCTCTTCCACGATGAGGCCGGCTACGCCGGTCTGTCCGACATGGCTCGCTACTACATCGGCGGCATCCTGGCCCACGCACCGGCTGTGCTGGCGTTCACGAACCCGACGTTGAACTCCTACCACCGCCTGGTTCCGGGATTCGAGGCTCCGATCAACCTGGTGTACTCGCAGCGCAACCGCTCGGCTGCTATCCGTATTCCGATTACCGGTTCCAACCCGAAGGCCAAGCGCATCGAGTTCCGTGCGCCGGATCCGTCGGGCAACCCCTACTTTGGCTTCGCTGCCATGATGATGGCGGGCCTCGATGGCATCAAGAACCGCATTGAGCCGCACGCTCCGGTGGATAAGGACCTCTACGAGCTGCCGCCGGCAGAGGCCGCCTCCATCCCGCAGGCACCGACCTCCCTGGAGGCCTCCATCGCAGCACTTGAGGAAGACAACGAGTTCCTCACCGAGGGCGATGTCTTCTCCGAGGATCTCATCGAGACCTACATCAACTACAAACGTGAGAACGAGATCGCACCGGTCCGCCTGCGCCCGACCCCGCAGGAATTTGAGATGTACTACGACTGCTAAAGGATATGTGGGTATCTGACCCCTTCTTTTAGCACCCTCCGACAAGACACAACCCACGGTTTCCTTCACGGATTCCGTGGGTTGTGTCATGTTGAGCCCGGCACGCGAGAGCCCAATGGCGCAGCTTCTGAAACTAACTACAGGGGCTACCGGCCACGCAGGCGAGTGTTCCGCCGGCTAATAGAGGCGCCCTAATTCAGCAAAGATACCCGAATTAAAGTTGAAAGCCCGCTCGGCCTCCGAGAGCATGACTTCACGCTGTTCAACGGTAAGCTCCAGGCTATCCACGCGCTCGCGGTATCCCGCACGATAAGGTGGGATTTTTCCAATCGACGTGAAGTCATAGAAGTTCAGTGCCTCAGGAGGTACTCCGTAATGGGCTCCCAGGCGCGCTGCAATCACCTGCCCACCGGAAATATCACCGAGATAGCGCACGTAGTGATGGGCTACCACTTCTACTGGCTTGCCCACTATTTCTTCTAAGCGCGCGCTATAGGTCCTCGTCGCTGGAAGAATGCGAATCTCCTCACTCCAGTTTTCGCCGACTAGCACTTTCAGATCTGCTTCCAGTGCTTGACGACGTTCCAACCGCGGATCCGCTACCGCACCGGCAATGGGAGTAGTCGCCACGCTGCGAACGGCGTTCTCGAGAGCTCCATATACAAACCACAGTTGGCCGGCCAAATCAGCCACGGCTGACTTATTGAGCTCCCCTGACAACAGGCGCTGCATGAATGCCGAATTCTCCGCATGCTCATGCGCACGCGCAGTCGCCTCACGCAACGCAACGGACAAAGGTTTATTGAGAGTGGTAGTCACTGTTCTTCTCCACGGTGTTATTTAGAAAAACTACAAATCAGTTGAGGTTAGAAAAACTCAAAATCGAAAATTAAGGGGATTAGGCTGACGTGGGTGTGGGGCACCAATTCTCATCGGCACCCCACACCCGTTACGTCGTTCTTGAACTGTCAGCAGTGTGTCTTAGGGTTTATCGCTGAAAGAAGACACGCGCACTGTTAAAAGCACCGGACTTAACAAATGCTTGCCACAGAATTGCGATCATGCTGCCAACAGTCGCAATGCCTAGGAAGTAGTTCCAGAAGTTGGAGACCTTCGAGATAGAAGAGGAGTTCTCACCCGAGCTAAGGTTCTTATCTTCCGAAGGCGTCTGGGGCTTCGGCTGCTCGCTGTCCGACGGGTTCTGCGGCTTCTCGCCCTCCGAAGAATCCTTTTCTTCTTCCTTCTTCTGTCCACAGCCCGGGGCGACCTTGAGGGTTACCTGCGCACTATCCACCTCCGGGTTGTAGTCGGAACCGTACATGCCCATGAACAGGTAGTCGACGCCCTCAACATCACCAGAATCGTTCGTTCCGGGCTGCCGCTCGTACATAACGTCGGAAGCAGAAAGCGTAAGGGTATCCCCGTCCTTACTCCACTGTGCCTTACCGTTCCCGAACGCCCCTTCACCTGTGCGCTTGTTGGCCTCAACGCGGTCCTCCGGGGTGTACTGCGTCATGTGTTTGCCTTCAACAAAGTAGGCCTCGTAGCCGGAGCCGAGCTGGGCCTTATCACCTTCGGTCTGCACGAATGGGTTAATCATCTTGGAGTACAGCGCTCCGTGGTGGCCAGTGAAAGTAATCGAAGAGTCCTTGGCCTTGATCTTCGATGCAGTGACATTGCCGGCCTCGTCCACAGAGACTGTGGACGTCGCGGGATCGACTTCGAAGCCGAAGGTGAAATCGCTGCCCGTCGGATCGCCGTCCTCCTTCACCGTTCCGGTCGTCTCCCAGTCACCCTTAGCGATTCGCCCCTTAATGTAGGAACGCCAGGAGTGCTTAACACCCCAGTTGATAGTGCCGGATTCGATGGTGCATGATTCTGCTTCTGCCGCGGTTGCCTGCGGCACAGTAATCGCCGTCGCTGCGATAGCGGTCACCAGGATTTTTTTAAACATGGAAGTCCTCCAGTTGATGCGAGAAAAGTGAATTGATTGTGGGCGTGGCACGCTGTGGTTGTACCTGCAGCCCGTTGACGGAGATCGGCCAGCCGTACACCTCTGACAAGATGGGACCGGTGAAAACCTCCGCCACGCGCCCTTGAGCTGCGATCCCCCCGCATGAGACGCACACGATGTGATCGCAATATGCGGCTGCCGCGTTCAGGTCATGGAGCACCACGAGTGCGGTTACTCCTGCCTCGCGGGCTAGGGCTTTCACAGAACCCAGTAACTGTTCTTGGTGGCGGATATCGAGGGCCGCTGTCGGTTCATCCAGCAGGATTATTGGAGTATTTTGTGCAAGAACACGGGCAAAGGCCACCCGCGCACGTTCACCACCGGAAAGCGTGCTGATATCGCGTCCGGCGAGATGCGCGGCTCCAGCTGTTTCAAGGGCGGCTTCGATAAACTGCTCGTCAAGTTCGGCGTGGGGCGTTCCGCGCCAAGGGCGGCGGCCCATCGCGACAACATCGCGTACCAGAAATTCAAAGGACACCGAGACATCCTGAAGCATCACCGCACGTTTGCGTGCGAGCTCACGGGGCGAGGTCTTCGGCGACAAACCGCCGACACTGATTTCACCGGAGAAGTCGATATCACCCGCGATCGCGCCAAGGACAGTTGACTTCCCCGCACCATTCGGGCCAATTAGTCCGGTAACCTCGCCTGGTCGGGCATTAAAGGTCACGCTGTCAACGAGGGTAGCCCCGTCGACTTGGACGGTGAGGTTGTCCACGTTCAGCATCAGTGCACCCCCTTTCGCATCATGCGGCGCAACAGGATGAAGAAGGTCGGTCCGCCAACTAAGGCGGTAAAAATACCGATTGGGAGGTCCGCAAAGGGAATCAAGGTTCGTGCGGCCACATCCGCAAAGCCGATTAGCACCGCGCCGCCCAGGGCGGATGCAGGAATGAGGATATGATTTTGCGGTCCTACGATGCTGCGCAACAAGTGGGGAACGATGAGCCCAACAAAGCCGATGAGGCCGGCGAAGGACACAGCTGCTGCGGTAAGCACTGCGGACGCCACAATTGCCACAATGCGCAACACAGACACATCTACGCCAGTGTGCACAGCAGCGCGTTCACCCAGCGCAAGAATGTCAAGTTGCCTGCCCAAACGCAGGGCTACTGCTATACCGATAAGAACGATGGGAAGAACAACCCATACGTGCTTCCACTGCGAGCCGTTGAAGGAACCCATCTGCCAAAAGATGATGGCTTCCCGGTTGGCAGTCGGTGTTAGGTACACCATGAAGGAGATGATTGCATTGCACACTGCATTAATGGCGATGCCCGTGAGGATCAGGTGAACCACCGTGACGCGACCGTTATGGCGTGCAAGTTGGTAGATGATGAAGGTAACTAAAAGTGCGCTCAAGAAAGCCAGCGCTGGCACAGTGAAAGTTCCCACGAAGGTGAGGTTGAAGACGATCGCTACAGACGCCCCAACACCTGCACCGGAGGTCACTCCGATGATGGATGGCTCCGCCAGAGGATTGGCAAAGATGGCCTGCATCAACGTGCCGGCAACGCCTAGAGCGGCGCCTACGAAGAGCCCCAAGACCAAGCGCGGCAGGCGAATATTCCATACCACGCTGGCTGTGAGGGACTCTTGCCCCGGCCCCAAAGCCAGAATCGGGAACAGATCAGAAAGTGCAACGTAATACTGTCCGAGGGCGATCGAGATGAGTCCCGCTAGAACAGCAAGCACCACTAAGGATACGAATACCGATATCCGCTGAGTGCGGCGTCGTGTGAAGACGTCGCTATGCATTGTCTGGGTCATATACAGCCTTTGCGAGTTTGACCAATGTCTGACCGGTCATGGGGCCGAAGGCCAGGGACTGGCCGTCAGGAATGGTGACGATGCGATGCTTTTGACCAGCAATGGTCTGAGCCACACCAGGACGTTCCAGTAGCCCGCCGACTCCGCCAGTGGATTTCAAACCATCGGTCATCATGATGATCACCTCTGGGTTGATGCGGGCCAGCGCTTCTGCGTTAGCAGGTTCGGCATAAGAAAGGTTGTTCTCCGCAGCGAGGTCGATGCCCCCAATTCCTTCGATGAGGTCTTGGGCGCCGGTCCCCTCCCCCATGATGAAGAACACGCCACCGTTCCCACGGGCGTAGAGGAAGGCCATACGCATTGGCTCCTCGGGGGCAATGGTCTTAATGGCTTCCTTCGACTCATCAATTTCCTTGATGGAGCGCTCTGATAACTTGCGGGCCTCGTCCGGAAGCCCGACGGTTTCACCCAGCGTGATGATGTCTTCGCCCACCGAGTCAATGGTCCGCTGCGGTTCCATGACCACAGTTGTCACACCTGCTTCACGGATCTGATCGATCGCATCACGGGGTCCAATGGAGTGGTCCACAATAACGAGCGTCGGATTAAGCTCCAGGACTGCTTCAACATTGATATTGTGGCCGCCTTCAGTCACGACGGGACGATCCGCCAGATTCGGTTCAGTGGAAGAGACGGTGCGGCCAACGATGTTGTCCGCAAGCCCCAAGCCGCTCAGCGTTTTGGTATAGGTCCCATAAATATCCAGCGCCAGAATCCGCGAGACATCCGTGACGGTGACGTCATAACCATCAGCGTCAGTAAGTTCCACCGGAAGTACGGGCTGGACTTTAGTGCTTACGGGCTCGATATCGGCGAAGTCACTGACCTCAGTAACGCCTTCGAAGGAGCGCGGGTCGGAAAGGTCCTGCGGGTCCGGTAGCTGGTCTGTATAGCTTCCTTGCACGCCACAGGCAGTCAATCCCACGATGCACAGAAGCGGGATAAGGAAACGTAGGAGAAGTTTCACGGTGATCTTTCTAGGAGTTGTTCATAATGAGGCGGCTGGTGGAGCCTCCGGCGATAATGAGCCCGGCGATGAACAGGAGGAGGTAGGTAACTGGGTCATCGGTGGTGCCGTTCGCGGAGCTCGCGGACTTGATCTGGAATTTCTTTGAACCATCTTCATAGCCCTGCGACGAATCACTGGCCAGCGCGTTGTCTACTGCTTCGGAGTTGACACCGCCACTGCCCTTCGACCCGGAGCCGGCACTGTCTCCCGCACTGGACGAGCTGCCACCACTAGTGCCGCCAACAGTGTCGTTGCAATCGGCGTTTCCGCCCAGGCTGGCGTTGAAACTTAACGGATCCAGCTGGGTTCCAGGCTCGTAAAATTCGGCAAAGGCCTTGGAGCCAACGTCAGTCAGGGATACTGTTGCTTCGCCCGATACGGCATCTGTTCCCACATCCAGAGACGTGAAATTCAGGTCGGCGATGGCGGTGCGTCCGAAGTCCTTCTTCTCGCCTTCCATGTTGGAGGAGCGCACATCGCCGATTAGTTTTCCGGTTTTACCGTTGAAGGAGATTTCTAGGTTCGCAATATTGAGGTCGAGCTTGCCGTGGTGGCCGGTGAACTGGATGCTTCCGCCGTAGCGCACGGAACCCGCGCCGTCCTTGACTGCGCCGGAGTTCCCGGAAAACTGGAATCGACCGTTGCTATAGCCGACGCCCGAGAGCTGCCATTTTCCTTGCGCAATGGAGCCGGTGATATAGGACTGGAATGATTTCTTCACTCCCCATTGCGCCGTCGCTTGGGTAACACCGGTGGCTTGGCACGTTTCGTTGGCTGCACCGGATGCTCCAGACGCTGCTGCAACCGAGCCCGTCGCACCCGTAGCGCCGGAGTTCGACCCGCTAGCCGTTGATGCTCCACCACTGTTTCCGCTGCCAGCTGCCGCTGTTTCTGGAAGGCCGTTGCCGCTTAAGTCCGAAGTAGTGGTGCTACCAGAGGTGGAGGTTCCAGACGACGTGCTAGCCGACGCCCCGGATGCCCCCGAGGTAGTGTTGCCCCGCTTCTTGAATGAGTCCAACTCGTCCAAGAAGGACTGTGTATTGCCCATAAACGTGGTGATACCGTTCATGGTGTCGTTGGTTTCGGACAACATAGCCATGGCTTCCTTGTTGAAGCCCGTAAAGTTTCCGGTAATGGAGTTCAGCTGGCGTTTCGAGCCAGATCCATCGCTGCCTGCGCCGCCGGAGCCAGAACAGGATCCGTCCAATGCAATGGTGCCTGAGGAAGGATCGAGTTCTTCGCCCTGCTCATAGAAGCCCGTGAAAAGTTTGACGCCCCCGGCACTAAGGGACGTGGATCCTGCTAGGTTCACTGCCGTGCCGCTGTCCTTGACGGGCTCTTGCAGACTAATGGTGGCGATGACCTCGTCGTCACCCTTAATCTGGGCACCGCGGGTGTAGTCACTTCGGTTCAGTTCATAGGAAACGTAGTCGACCGTGATTTTTGCTTGGTCGCCGGAGGCGATGACCTTGAAATCCGACATTGTCATGTCGAGAACTCCGTCATGTCCCGTGAAGTTCAACGTGCCTTGGAAGGGAATCGTGACAATACCGCCTGAGGCAGTGGGCGTGCTGGCTTGGAACACAAACGCGCCGTTGCCTTTTTCATCACCGCTAAAGCCGATGCCGCTGGCGCCCCAGCCACCGCGGGCGATATTGCCCTTGATGTAGCTTCGGAAGGATTGCTTGATCCCCCAGTACCACGTGCAGGAAGTCTCTGCGTGGGCTACCGGGACAGTGTTAAGAAATGGAACGGCGCCGAGAGCGAGGGGAGCTGCGATCATCACACCGCATGCTGAGCGCCAGAGATTGCGAATCATGTTGAGAACCTTGTTTCATCCAGATAGGGCTATGGGCTAGGCTTACCTTGGTTAGGTAATCCTGACCTAAATTAACAGATTTGTCAACACATCAACCAAACGGGAGAAAACAGCATGCACAGCCACCCCCGCACAGATATCTTCAGGAGCATTTACCCAGACGTAGATCCGACCCAAAAGTTCCCCCCGACGCTGTCCGAACGCGCGGCTTTAGCGTTCGCCGTCGGTGTGTTTATGTTCGGCGGCGTGAAAGGGGATCTACTCATCGCCGGTGCAGGACTGGCGTTTGTTGTCGGCTGCGTTTGGGCGCTTTCCCGAAAAACTCCCCGGCGCATCCGAACTGAAGCACGTAGCCGGTTTCCCCAAGAACCGTGGGCGGAGGCACCTAGCCCCTTCATCCCTGTCTTGTGGTTCGCACTCGGCGCACTCGCCGTGGCCGCCTGGTGGTTTACCCCTGATGAGTTTCTCGTATGGAGTGCTTGCTCAATAGCCATCCTGGCAGCCGCTGTGACGTGGTACATGCCGGTCCTACAGGCTCAACGCTCAGCTGCGCCTGTAGGACCTAATGTAAACCTGTAGCCCTACCAAGGTTCCGTGGCACTGAGAGCAAAATCGTTGAAACGAGCAAAAGCTAGGTGCGGGTTGCCCATCACACAGGTGTGCCGGTTCCGCAAAGTTCAGCACAGCAACGGGACAGTAGGCGGGCACTACAGCTACCATGCCAGCTGTGACTGACAAATTCCGCCACTTGCCACCACCCGGCCCCGCGTGGGGCGGCAGCCTCATGGGCACCTCCATCGTCTCCCGGCTACTCGTTGAGGAAGGCATGCTGACAGCCTCCGCTGTTTTCGCGGCACTGTCCTGCGTCATCCTCCTCGTGCTGACAGTTGGTTTCGCGGTATACCGCCAGCCCAGCTTTGCGCGAACCTCCATGGCTGAGTGGTCCATGTATTTCATCGGCATCCTGGCGCTCGGCGCGGCGCTGTCGGGATTGACGGATATCGGAGCCTTCCGCCTCGTGGGCTTCTGGATAGGCGGCCCCGTCACCGTTATCACGTGGGCTATTCAGCTCACCCGCTTCGACGGCCAGCCGCGCTTTACCTGGGGCCTGCCGCTGGTCGGGCCCATGATTTCCTCCTCCGTAGCCGGCTTCCTCGCCTTGGATTACGGACATGCCTACCACGTCATGGGCACAGTGCTCTTTGTCATGTCGATCTCCACCGCGGTCCCCGTCTTTATCCGTGTGTATTGGGCTGCTTGGCACGGCAAAGTCAATCTCACCGGTGCCAACTCCGCGACGGCCTGGGTTCCGCTGGGCGTGGTGGGCCAATCCACTACCGCGATGCAGATCCTCTACCCCGGCACTTTCTCTGTCTACTACGGGCTCACCGCCATGGCGATCGCCATTCCCCTCGCGCTCTATGCCATGTTCACCTTCTACCCCAACGTGGCGCGCTGGGTGGATTACTCTCCTGCCTGGTGGGCGTGCACCTTCCCACCGGGAACGGTCAGCATGGGCGGGCACCAGGTAGCGCTGGTGAATGGCTCGGAGCTTCTCGACGTCATCGCGCTCAGCATCCCGGTACTCCTCATCGCGCACTGGTCTGCCTGTTCCTGCCGCTTCATAAGCTGGCTCATCGAAGGACGGCGCGCACAAGGAAGCGGAGCTAGCCCAATCACGAACTAGCTCCGCCGCGCTCTGTCTCTGCGTTGAAGGAACCTTAGTTTTCAGCCTTCTCAAACTGAATGACCTGGCCCTGGCTGCCCAGCGCAAAGGTGTTGCCCTCTACGGGGATGACCACTGGCTTTGCGGAAAGGATGGCGTTGAGTGCATCGGCATCAGCCATCTCCTCCGGGGCACAGGCACGCATCGTGGAGTTCAGGTTCTCCACCACGACGGCATCGGTCTGGTCCAGCTTGTAGCTGCCGCCACCGGAGTTGCAGCCATCGTTGAAGGTCAGCGTTCCGTCGTCATTGAAGGTCACGGAGATCTCCGGGTTCTTCTTTGCGGTGAAGGTCCCGATGAGAACCTTCTTAGCCTCATCAGCCGGCAGCTTGTCCTGCAGGCCGTCAACGTCCTCGTACTTCTCAATCAAGCCAGAGCCTTCCGGTGCTTCCGAATCCTTCGAGGAGGAGAAGGAGTCACCGAACAGACGCGAGCTCAGTTCCTGAATCTGGCTGGTCTTCACAGAGTCGGCGGAGGACATCTCTTGCGCACCGGCAGTACCGGCACCCAGAACGCCGCCGGCGAGGGCGACGAACGCAGTTGCAGTGGTTACTTTCTTCAGCGTGCGTGAAATCATGACCCCGAAGCTATCGGGCACGGGCACCAACCTCAACCCATTTCATGCGTTTCTGATGATATTGTGCGGCAACTCCAACACTCTCACCCCTTTGCGGGCTGCGTCCTCGCATGCAGAAAAGGCAGCTCCGGGGACTGCATCGCCGAATGGAGCGCATTCACAATCTGAATGACGCGGCAAGACCTGCGCTATTGGGTGAGCTCAAATTCCACGTGCTCGCCTTCGCGGCCGTTAATCACCAGGCTGAGTCCCTGCATGCCCGGGTAGTAGGTGCGCGTGCTGGTGATCCGAAACGGGTGCGTCTTGGTCACCACTCGGGTTTCACCCGGTTCAAGCGTGTATTTGCCGAGGCGGAACACGCTGGGTTGTCGGGTGCCGTTCTTTTTCAGAAAGTGCACGCGATACTCTGCAAGCACATGTGCGGGCGCATCGCCGGTGTTGGTGAGTGTCGTTGAAAGAGTCGCCTTTTCACCAATGGCCACAGTGTGAGGGAACTCGGGGCGGGTGGCGGTGACGGCGGTGGACGGAGAAAAGCCAACAAGCTCCAGGGCCTCCCTATTGCCGCGCTTGATCAGCCCACGCAACCCCTGTTCCACCACCCACGCTGCGTGCGACGATCCGCTATCTGCCCAACGCGACGCGGTGGCAAGCGCCAACTCGGGGTGCGTGCGGCCAATATCGTTGAGGTTATTGGCTACGGACTTGCGCACGAACAGCGACGCATCGTCGTACAGCCGGTCCAGGACCGGAAGGATCGGCGAGGGGTCCTCCACAAACGGCGCGTGCACCTTCGCCCATGGCAGACGCGGACGGATGCCCTCGGAAGCCAGGCGACGCACGTTGTGGCTGTCGGAACCAGCCCACTGATGCACCCGGGACATGGTCAGCTCCGGGTAGCGCTCCAAGAAGGGACGCACCGCAAACTCACCGGTGAACACCCTCGTGAGCGCCTCAATTGCGTCTAAAGAAACCTCCGGCTCATCTATCCCGTACAGCTCGATGAAGCGGCTCACCGGCCACAGATGAAATGCATGGTTGAAGTAGCCTTCCCCCTCCGCAAGCTCGGGCCCAAGCTTATCGATGATCCCTCCAATCACCCCTACATAATCCCCGCCAAGCTGTTCCCGAAGCCCCTGCGCGAACACGGTCACGCGGTCCAGAATCTCCAGATCCTCGACGCGTGGCGCGATCCATGCGGCGTATTTTTCGCCGTCAATTCCAAGCTGTGCGCCGAGTTTTTGTGCCGTGTCAGCGTTGAAGTAGTCCTTCATTTTGGGAGCCATAGTTGTGCATGTTACCCGGCGCGGAGAAACTCTTTTGCCGCAGGATTGAGGGCTGGCGCATCGATCCGCCACTTAGATCTAGTGCCCTCACATCAACGCTCATGGAGAAAGCCTGATTAAGACGAACGCTTAACGTACCCCATCCGCGGTCGGAAGCCCTGCGGGTGTTTCATCTGCGCCACTGCATCCCCGATGATCATGCGGTTGCGGGCGCTGACGGACGTCGGCATCTGCGCCACAGAGAACCACTGCGCGGCTAGGTTCTCCTCATCGGAGATAACCGGCTCCGCATCATCCGGCACGGAGACCCGGATGGAGGTATCCATGTAGAGACACTTATCCCCATTGGGGCAGACTACTGGGCCCACCTGGCCCACGCCGAGGAGCGCTTCGATGCGACCATCGAGGCCAATTTCCTCTTTGACCTCACGCAGTGCAGTCGCCGTGACCTCCTCACCCGGCTCACAGATACCGGAGATGGGAGCCCACGTGCCATTATCGGCACGCTGGGCAAGCAGCACTGAAGGCAGCTCCCATATCGCAGAACCGGTAGGAACCGCCCGCACGATAACCGCGGTCACGCTGGGCAAAAAGAGCTGCTCGTGACCGATTTTCTCACGCAGGGACACAATGAAATCAGGAGTAGGCATGGGTTTCATCTTAGCGCTTAAACCTGTGCCAGAATCTCCGGAAGGAGCGCCTCAATATCCGCCGCAGGAGTAAAGGACATCTCTGCCTCCGAACCGTGCGCACAGCCCTCACCACCCGCGGCTGCTTCCGTCGTTCCCGAAAGGACACCGACGATTACCCCTTCAAAGGGGCTGCCCGGCGCGCCAAAGACCGGAGCACCCGAATCGCCGTGCGTGGAGCAGACTTGGGCGCGCGCGGAGACGGTATCCACCGTGCGCTCACCAAACTGGAGTTTCCCGTGCCCCTCGCCGTGAGTAAGCGGGCCGCAGGTCTCACCGGTAATGCGCCCCAGCTTGCACACCTTATCTGGGAGCTCTTCCTGTCCCGCGGCGACCACGCTGGTGGGCATGTCCTGGGGGACGTGAAACTCCGCCTGCCGCGTGATCTCCACCAAAGCGAAATCCAGCTGATGCGTGTCCGGCGCGCTAAGGTCGGAGTAGATGATGCTGCCTACAGGCTCCGCCGGGTAGATGAACTCCCCGTCCGCGGCGCCCGCCCACACCGTATCCCCTGGCTCACCGCAATGGGAGGCGGTGACGGCGATGGTGCGGCCGTCGTCAAGCACGAAGCTCCACGCCACCGTGCACAGGTTGAAGTCGAAGGCTTCGCCGGGAACGGGCTGCATGCCAGAGATATCCAGTGCGGCGCCCGGGGGCACCGGGGACGCACCCGGCGTGTGAATCTCCGGCGGGGGCGGCTCAATCGTGGTGTCCTCGGAGGTATGCGAAGCAGCCTCGGGAACAGCGTCAACGCCCGTCTGCACCGTGCACCCAGCTACCACTAGAGCTGCTGTGCTGAGCACCCCCGTGAGGAGAAACCTAGGCATCCTCTTCTGCTGCAGCCTCACCCGAGTCCGCCTTGTTCTCCTTATTTTCCTTTTCCATCTCCGCGACCTGCTTCATGTCACGGATGAACTTCTCTGGGTCAAATTCAGTGAAATACTCGGGTCCTGAAAATTGTTCCTGTCCCATTGTTTAAACCTCCGTGCTCTTGATGTACTGCGTGATGTAGTCCTTCACCGCCGCGGCATCATTGGGCAGATCGGTAACGTGGCGCTCGGCTTCCAGGATGCCGGCGAAACGCGCAGGCACCTCTGGTTCGCTTCCGATGGCCTCTTTGATGGTCTCCGCAAACTTCACTGGCAGGGCGGTCTCCAGACAAATGATGGGGGTATCGACCCCATATTCTTCCTGCACCGCGCGGGCGACCTTGATGCCGTCGGCCGTGTGCGGATCCACCAGCACGTTGTAGCGCTCGTGGACATCCTTGATGGTGGCCAGGCGGTCCGCGTGGGTGGAGGAACCAGACAGGAAACCGTACTCGGTGTGGGCGGCGTCGAGCGCCTGCTTGTCGACGTTAAACCCGCCTTCCTTCACCTTCGTTCCAAACAGATCCTTGATGTGCGCGGCATCGCGGCCCAGCAGATCGAAAGCGAAGCGCTCAAAGTTGGAGGCGCGGGAAATATCCATCGACGGCGAAGACGTCTTGTGGGTTTGCTCCGAGGAGCGCGGGCGGTAGCTGCCGGTACGGAAGAACTCATCGAGCACGTCGTTTTCATTGGTCGCCACAATGAGGCGGTCGATGGGCAGACCCATCTGGCGGGCGATGTGGCCAGCACAGATATCGCCGAAGTTACCGGTGGGCACGCTGAAGGAGACCTTCTCCGTGTTTTCCGTGGTGACCTTGAGATAGCAGTT
Source organism: Corynebacterium sp. HMSC074E01 (assembly GCF_001808885.1). Classification (NCBI taxonomy): domain Bacteria; kingdom Bacillati; phylum Actinomycetota; class Actinomycetes; order Mycobacteriales; family Corynebacteriaceae; genus Corynebacterium; species Corynebacterium sp. HMSC074E01. Next base: position 33,660 of record NZ_KV794847.1, on the reverse strand, counting down.
GATGTAGTAGACCACCTGCGCCATGAGGCGGGCCCAGTTAATAGAGTTGACCGCACCGATACGGTTTTCTGCCTTGAAGTTAGCGTCGGCAGATACCGCCTTGACCACGTCCTGGCAGTCATCAAAGACTCCATCGAGGGCGATATTGCAGATATTCGAGTCATCCAGCCCGAACATCTGAGCCTGCTGGAAGGGCGTCATGCGCCCGGCCGGGGTCAGCATGAAGACGCGAATGCCCTTGCGCCCGCGCATCGCGTACTCCGCCGAGGAACCGGTGTCACCCGAGGTAGCGCCTAGGATGTTGAGGGTTTCGCCGCGACGTGCCAGCTCGTATTCGAAGAGCTCGCCCAACATCTGCATGGCCATGTCCTTGAAGGCGGCCGTCGGCCCCTCGGACAGGTGTCCAATATAAAGGCCCTCCCCCAGCTCGCTGACGGGGACGATCTCCTCGTGGTCAAACTTCGGGTAGGTGTAGGCGCGCTGGGCAATCCCTTCGAGGTCCTCTGCAGGAATATCGTCCACAAAGAGCTTGAGCACCTCCGCGGCCAGGGCCGCGTAGCCGCCCTCAGCCAAGGTCTGGCGCCAGTTAGTCAGGGTGGCGTCATCGATGCGGGGGTAAGTTTCCGGCAGGTAGAGGCCGCCATCGGGGGCCAGACCTCCGAGGAGGATGTCCGTGAAAGAGGCGGGCTGGCGGTCGGTATCGCGGGTCGAAATGTACTTCACCCCCTGCATCTTAGTTGGTGCCGCGTAAAGTATCAGCCATGTCGGTTCCTCATCCTCGCAATGTAATTACCACTAAGGCTCTCTCCGTGTGGGTAGCTGCGGTGTTGGTTTACATCGTGGCGATTACCGGCCGCACATCTTTTGGCGTAGCGGGGCTCGAGGCCATCGACCGCTTCGAGGTAGATGCCGCGCGCATTGCTGTTTTCACCTCTGTGCAATTGGGTATCTATTCACTGGCGCAGATCCCTACCGGCATGCTCATCGATAAATTCGGCCCCCGGCGCCTGCTCGTCATCGGTTCCGCCATCATGGGACTCGGCCAGGTGCTTCTCGGTTTTACTAGCAATTACTGGGTAGCCATTGCCGCCCGCCTGCTCATCGGCGCGGGTGATGCCACCGCCTTCTTGTCGGTGATGCGCATCCTGCCTTATTGGTTCCCGCTGCACCGCACCCCCATGTTCACCCAGGTCACCTCCTCGCTGGGGCAGCTAGGTCAGTTCATGTCCGCCTTACCTTTTGCCATGCTGCTGGGGTGGGGCGGATGGACCATGGCCTTCGTTACCTTGGGTGCGGTGGGTATTCTCATCGCCGTCGCGGCCGCGGTGGCGGTTGCGGATTCCCCTGAATCACTGGGCATCGTGCCCAAGCCGAAGGAAAAACCTAACGCGAAGCCGGAAAGCACAGCAGCGCTGCTATCCACCGCTTTCCGTTCTCCTGTGGCCTGGCAGGCGTTTTTCATTCACTGGATTGGTCTGGGAGCCACCAACGTGTTTGTCATGCTGTGGGGAGTGCCCTTGATGACCGCGGGCATGGATTTTTCTAAGACTAGCGCCGGCTGGGTCCTGACGTGGTTTAGCGTGTTCATGGTGCTGATTGGCCCCCTGCACGGCAGGTTATCGTCCCGGGCCAGGGGTTTCCGTCCGTGGCTCGCCTTAGGGTTTGTGGCTATCCACTGCGCGGTATGGGTCCTGTTCTTCCTCTTCGGCGGCAGCTACCTCTCACTGTTCATCCTCATCAGCCTGGTGGCCCTGTGCACACCGGTGGCAAATTATGGATTCGACATTGTCCGCGAAAACCTGGATCGCCGCGTCGTCGCCACGGCGACGGGGCTGGGAAACATGGGCGGCTTCATCGCCACGGTCATCGGCGCCCAGCTCGTCGGTATGGTGTTGGACCACTTGGGCAACGGGCCCGACTACCCCTTCCATGATTTCCGGCTCGCCGCCTGGGCGGTCTTTGGGGTGTGGTGCATTGGCATCGTGGGGGTTCTCATCACCCACATCCTGCGCAGCCGGGGCGAGGAGGAAGGACCGCACGCCAGAATCGTGCAGGTGGGTTAGCACAGGGCTGGACTACTGAAAGGCCAAGGCACTCAACGGCGCCTCAAGGGGCAGCCCATTGGCCACTTCAAAGACCCCGAGCCCACCGCCGATGGGGACGAGAATGGCGATGCTCACTCCCACTGCGGTCCTGAGCAGCTCCCGTAGTTTTCGTCGTTTCTCCACCTCAACGCACCAACCTTTATCGTTTCGTTATCTGTGCGTGTGAGCTTAAGAGCTGCGGCTGCAAGGCAAATCCTCATTGACTGCGCATCACCTGCCAGTCCCTGTGGGCTCCGTGCCAACAAGCTCAACCGGTGGGGTTCACCAGGCTTATTCGGCTGGGGTGGACTCCACAAAAATAGGGCCATCCACTGGGGCGACGACACCGGCATCGAAGGCAGCGAGGACACCTTTCGCATCATCTTTCGTAATGACGCCTGCCTCCACGGCCTTCTCCAGATCCGCCTCAAGCATCTGACGGGAGCGGTACCTATCCGACGCCACCGACAGCAGCCCGCGCGGCACTGACTCCGATGGAATCCCCAGTGCTTCCGCCAGCGAGACAATGCGATCCTTTTCAGCCGGGTCAAGCTCGGCGCCTGCCGACGGATCCTGTGGGACGCCGCCGTCGACCACCTGCTCCACCGTCAATGCCCCCTCCGGCACCTGGTGCCGCTCTGTAGCCCACCAGCCCGCACCGACGGCGGTGATGACTGCCACCACCACGAGGACCCATACGGCGATAATCTGCTTGGACTTCACGGCCACAATTTTAGACTTCTCTCACATTCGCGGCTTAATCCGCGCGGGGGCCAAAGGTGCCAAAAGAATTTCCGTGCGGCGGGTGCGGCGAATCGAGGCGCTCGGACAGCGCATCGATGATGGAGCGGATGGTGGACTCCGCCACGGAGCGATCCAGGCTGGTGCGGCGCGGGGCCTCAGGCTTCGGCTCCGTAGGGGTAACGAGGGGCTTGTCGACGTCCAACCGCATCACCGTCCCCTCCACGCTCAGCGCGGCGGCGGGGTCGCACCCTGCGGCGCGGGCGGCGGAGAGGAAGGCGTCGAGATCAGCAAGAGTGGCATCGTTCAAGTCGAGGGACAGGTTAAGGCTCATTGCGTAACTCCTTTTCGAGGCGTGGGAACTATGTTTGTTCACTGCCACCTAAGGCTATCGGCTGCTCCCCTGATAGAACAGGGGCTCGCTCCAAAGTCAGGGAAAGATCCGGGTGAGCTCAGGGTGCGGGTCAGGGGCAAAGCAACTGCCTTCTGCTAGTCATGCTCGAAGGACTCTGCCTCACCCCAGAACACCTCATCCACGATTTTCCGCGCGTGCCGGGTCACCTTGAGGTAGTGCTCCAAGAATTGCTGATTGCGCTCAGGTTCCCACCCGGCCGCGCCGGCCACCTGCGCCAGCTGCGGGCCCGGTGCCGGAAGCTGGTCCACGCGCTTGCCGCGCACCAGCACCAGCGCATTGCGGGCATCGGTGGCCAAGAGCCAGGCCTCCCGCAGCTCCTGTACTTGCTCGACAGGGATAACCTCATTGTCCTCGAGGGCATCCAGCACCCGCAGCGTGGACGGATCATGCAGTGCCGGAACCTCGTGGGCATGCATCATCTGAAGCAGCTGGACGGTCCATTCGATATCCGTCAGTCCGCCGCGCCCCAGCTTGGTGTGGGTATTGCGGTCGGCGCCGCGCGGGAGGCGCTCGTTATCAACGCGCGCCTTCATTCGGCGGATATCACGAATGGTCTTCTCGCTCACGCCCTTCGGCGGGTAGCGGAAAGCATCCACCATGCTGAGGAAACGTGTACCGACTTCCTCATCCCCCGCCACGAAGGCCGCGCGGAGCAAAGCCTGCATCTCCCAAGGCTCGCCCCACTGCGAGTAATAGCGCTCATAGGATTCGATCGAGCGCACAACTGCTCCTGAGCGCCCCTCGGGCCGCAAACCCAAGTCCACGTCCAAGGGCGGATCCCCGGAAGGTTTTGCCAGACGGCGGCGCAGCTTCTCAATGATGCCGATGGCCCAGGGCAGTGCTTCCTCCTCGGCGTTTTCTCCGGTTGGCTCCGCCACCACGATGACATCGGCGTCGGAGCCAAAGCCCAGCTCCATGCCTCCGAGCCGGCCCATACCAATCACGGCGATGCGGGCTGGTGGTTCGGCATCGTCATTGCCCAGCCTCCATGCTCTGACCTCGGCACGCAGCGCGGCCTCCAGCACAGCATTCCAGATGGTGGACAGTTCAAAGCACACCTGTTGAACCGGCAGGAAGCCCAGCAAATCGGCAGCGGCGATCCGCGCCAGCTCTACGCGGCGAAGGGCTCTAGCGACCGACACGGCCTTGTCCGGATCAGCGTGGCGCTTGGTGGAATTAATCAAGGCAGAGGACACTTGCTCGGGCTTGGTTTCCAACAGCTTGGGCCCTGCCGCGCCATCGGAGAGCTGCTTGACGACGTCCGGCGCGCGAATAATCAGCTCCGATGTGAAAGGCGAGGTGCCCAAAATCTTCATGAGGCGCTGGCCGACAACGCCTTCGTCGCGAAGCATGCGCAAGAACCACGTCCGGTCATAAGCTGCCTCAGAAAGCTTGCGGTAATTCAACAGGCCCATGTCTGGGTCAGCGGTGTTGGAGAGCCACTCCATCAGCGTTGGAAGCAGGATGGCCTGAATGCGGGCCTTGCGCGACTGCCCCGCTGCCAGGGAGGTGAGATGCTCGAAGGCGCGGTCCGGGTGGCGATAGCCCAACGCCGCCAGCTGCAGAAGTGCCGCTTCGCGGGAGAGTTTGAGTTCGTCCGCCGACATCGAGGCCACGGAATTGAGCAGCGGGCGGTAGAACAAACGCGAGTGGAGCTCAGAGATAAGCAGTCGAATCTTCCGCAGTTGGATATTCATCCGGTCCGCTGCCGACTGGTGCCCCTGCGGGTGGAATCCTGCATTGATAGCCAGCCATGTAAGCGCTGAGCTGTCGTCTTTCTCCGGCAGCGTATGAGTCCGGCGGAAGCGCTCCAGCTGGAGGCGGTGCTCAAGCAAACGCAAAAATTCGTAGGCCTCGATAAGCTGGGTGCCGTCTTCACGTCCCACATACCCGGCGCGCACCAATGCTGCGAGTGCATCGACCGTGGCAAGCGTGCGCAGCGATTCATCCGAGCGTCCATGTACCAACTGCAACAACTGGACGGCGAATTCCACGTCACGCAGACCGCCCTCCCCCAGCTTAAGCTCGCGAAGGCGCATCTCCTCTGGGACATTATCCAGCACGCGGCGGCGCATAGCTTGAACGTCTTCCACGAAGGACTCCCGCTGCGATGCAGTCCACACCATCGGCCCGATCTGTTCCAGGTAGTCCTTACCCAAGGGCAAATAGCCGGTTTGCGGCCGTGCCTTCAGCAGCGCTTGGAACTCCCAGGTTTCTGCCCACCGCTTGTAATAGGCCACGTGCGAATCCAGAGTTCGGACCAAGGCGCCGGACTTGCCTTCCGGGCGCAGGTTGGCGTCAACCTCGAAGAAGCAGGCTGAGCCAATCCGGTTGAATTCTGATGCTAGACGGGTAATCCGTGGCGTGGCCTCCGAGCCCACGAAGATCACGTCCACGTCGGAGATGTAGTTCAATTCGCCCGCGCCGCACTTGCCCATCGCGATGACGGCCAGCTGCGCATCGAGTGCCTCGTCCCCATAGACCACCCGGACCGCACCGGCGAGTGCTGCCGTCAAGGCGGCATCTGCGAGGGCCGTCGTCAGCCTGGTGACTTCCCGGAAACCTACTCGCGGCTGTGGGCGTGACTGCCCCTTGCGCGAGTGGAAAGTACCTGCGAGGTCATGGGCGGCAATGCGCATCATCAGCGTCCGGTAGGCCACTTTGAGCGATGCTTTGTGGTCCCCCGGTGCTGCCCGGTAGGTGCCGGGAGACGTCAGGTCGGGGCTGGCGGTGTCAGGCTGGCCTGGTTGCTCAACGTATGTCGCAGGTTCCGCCTCGACCTCTGTGAGTAGTGTGTGCAGCATTTCGGTAGGCGTCGGCAATGGCCGCTGCAGTTCTTGCCAGGTTTCTGGATTCGCAGCGAGATGATCACCGAACGCCGAGGAGCCACCCAGCAGGGCGATGAGCCGCACCCGAAATGTTTCGTCCTCGCGCATCGCCGGGCCAATCTCAGGCGCTCCCTCGACGATCCTCATCAGCGTGTTGAGGGCCATATCGGGATCACCGGCACCGGCCAATGTCCACAGCAGCTCAAGGGACTCCGGATTGTCCCACCCGAGCTTGGACAGATCCTCCGCAGCAGTGGGCCGGGTCAGACCAAGAGTAGCTGGGGACGGTACTGATGCTGGACGCATGCTTCTCCTAGAAGTTCAGGTTGTTGCGCAATTCGAATGCGGTGATTTGCTGCTGGTACTCATGCCACTCGTCCCACTTTGAGCGCAGGAAGTACTCAAAGACGTGCTCGCCCAAGACCTCCGCCATAAACTCGGAGCGCTCGAATTCTCGGAGGGCTTGGTCCAGGCTGCTGGGCAGATCCTTATACCCCATCGCACGGCGTTCGCGGCGGGTCAGCTGGTGGACGTCATCCTCAGCAGGGTCCCCTAGCTCATAGCCTTCTCTGATTCCACGCAAACCAGCGGCAAGGAGCACCGCGTATCCCAGGTAGGGGTTCATCGCTGAATCCAGCGAGCGGATTTCAACTCGGCGCGACATTTCCTTGGAAAGACGGTAAGTGGGCACTCGCACCAGCGCAGAGCGATTAGAAATTCCCCACGTCACTGACCCTGGGGCCTCGCTGCCAAACATCAGGCGCTTATAGGAGTTGGTCCACTGATTGGTGATCGCCGTCATCTCCACTGCGTGCTCGAGAATGCCGGCGATGAACTGCCGCCCTGTGCTGGACAGAGAAATCTCATCATCAGGGTCATGGAAGGCGTTGGAGTCTCCCTCGAAAAGGCTCAAGTGGGTATGCATGCCCGAGCCCGAGCGATTCTCAAAAGGCTTGGGCATGAATGTCGCGTGCACGCCCTGCTGTGAGGCGACCTCTTTGATGAGATAGCGGAACGTCATGATGTGGTCTGCCATGGACAGCACGTCAGCATGACGCAGATCGATCTCCTGCTGGCCAGGTGACGTTTCATGGTGGCTAAATTCTGTGGCGATTCCCATGGATTCCAGCGCGTACATCGACCGGCGCCGGAAGCTTGGAGCATTATCGTGCGTGGCTTGGTCGAAATAGCCTCCGTTATCAGTGGCAATGAGCTTGTTGATATCGCGGGCGTCTTCAAGGAGATAAAACTCAATCTCAGGAGAAGCTTTACACGTGAATCCTTCATTGGCCGCCTCGGTGACCTGACGGCGCAAGATGTGACGCGGGTCCACCAAGGAAGGTTGCCCATCGGGCTGGGTAATGTCGCAGAACATGCGCGCCGAAAGGAGCTCGGGTTCCTCCTTGTCAAAGGGCATGATCTGGAAAGTTGAAGGGTCCGGCATTGCGATGGTGTCCGCCTCCGAAATGCGGGAGAACCCTTCCACGGAAGAGCCGTCGAAGCCAACACCTTCCTCGAAGGCGGATTCCAACTCTGAGGGGCTCATTACCACCGATTTCAGCGCCCCCAAGATGTCAGTGAACCAGAGGCGAATGAAGCGGATATCGCGTTCTTCAACTGTACGAAGGACGAATTCGTGTTGGCTGTTCATGCTTTAAACCCTACCGCCGCGCGCCGAAGCCACGGAGAAAGTTTCTTCTTTTGCCCCCGCACTGCGAATTGTTAGCCCAGTTGGCAAGAGTATCTCGGGGGCAAATTTTTTCGACTCTTCCGACCCCTGTCTGCATCACGTGCTTGAATGGCCCCACAACCGAACAGATGTACCCATAAAGAATGATGAGGAACAGCCATGAACACACACCACGCAACCCTGAGTCAACGAGGAATCGAGCTCATTAGCCAAGCAGCCCAGCAAGGATGGTCGCCTAAGGACCTGCTCCACGTCGTGGGTAGCTTTTGCCACCCACTCATTTATCGCGCCGCCCCTCATGTTCCCGCACAGATTAGTTCCACTGCGCTGCGCAAGGAATGGTTGAGCATCACTCCGCCTGCCTCAATGACCATGTCTGCTGATGACCTCATGCAACTTATTGAAGCAATCAGCTTCCTGCCGCCCCTTCGGGACGTTGATGTGTTGGCAGCACAAAGAAAGAACTCTCAGACATCCCGCGGCAGCAAGGAGAATAGAATCCGCGACAAAATCACTCATCTTCTGCGAAAAGCAGAATCCACCCCTTACGAAGAAGAAGCCAGCGCGCTCATCGCCAAAGCCCAGAGCCTTCAACAGCGGCACCGCCTGGAAGGGACACTCACCGACTCCTCGGGCACTGTGGTGTCCACCCGAATCCATATCAACGCGCCCTATATCAACCACAAGACCACGCTCCTCAGCGTCATCGCGGATAGGAACGGATGCACTGCCCTCCAGCTTCACCACAAAGGGATCGTCGCCGTCATTGGCGCTGAGGAGGACGTCCGCCACGTCACCGAACTTTTCGCTTCACTCCTGCGGCAGTGCGAATGGCACATGCACCACGGTGAGCACGCCGAAAGCGCGCGTCAGCATGGCAATGTAGCTTCCTTTCGCCGAAGCTTCATCCTGTCTTATGCCACCCGCATCGGCGAGCTCTTAGAGGAAGCAAACGCGACGCTGGAGTCTCACGAAGCTGAAGCGAAAGGCTCGGCATCACGCGGCTGCAACGCACGACAAGACGAAGTAGCCCTGGCACAGCAATCGCTATCAGCCGTGGAAGAACGCCGACGCAAAGCAGAAGCAGTGACCGATAGGTTCTTCCCGAATGCACGCACAATGTCCTTGGCTGTACGAAGCCACACGGGAATGACTGCCGGCGCAACAGCTGCAGAAAAGTCTCACTTGGGAGGTGACTCCTCGGGGCTTAAAGGACGCCGCCAACTCACCCGCTAGAGGCGATCATCAGCTGGCACATTTTACGCTAATAGCCAGGTAACCTAGAAGGCAGTACTGAGGTTTGATTCCTCCTCTTTTATGATTTCGCTCCCCCGACGAAGGTGTGTACATGTCTCCAAAGACGTTCCTTGAAATCGAAGCCAAGTTCGCTGTGGATGAGACCACCCCCATGCCGGATCTCACCCACATCGATGAGGTCGCCCGTGTTGCAGAAACCCGCCACCACTCGTTGTCCGCGATTTACTACGACACCAAGGATCTCCGCCTTACCCATGCGAAGATCACGCTGCGGCGACGCACCGGTGGAAATGACGATGGATGGCACATCAAGATTCCCGGCGCGCAGGGACGAACTGAAATCCGCGCGGAACTGGGTGAGCCCGTCGACGGCAAGTACGAGGTTCCGGATGAATTGCTCCACCAGGTCCGCTCAGTGGTCCGCAACCAGCCACTTGAGCCCATCGCCCAGGTGGATAACAACCGCACCGAATTACTTCTCGTTGACGCGGATGAGCAGCCAGTTGCTGAGTTCTGCGATGACCATGTCACCGCATTCTCCTTCCTGCCGGGCGGCTCCCAGAGCACGTGGCGTGAGTGGGAAGTAGAGCTTGCCGGGGAACTGCCGGGTACTAAAGCAGGCAGCAAACTGCTACGGCATGCCACATCCCTACTGATCAGTTCTGGGGCTCGGGTTTCCTCCTCGCCGTCCAAGCTGAAGTCTGCATTGGGAGATTCCATCAACAACGTCGAGCTTCCCCCAGCGCTTGCTGCATCAAACGTGGAGCCGGGCTCACCCGCGGCGGCAGTCGTGGAGGCGTTGAAGGCCAACCGAGACAAACTCGTCGAGTTTGATCCGCGCGTTCGCCGTGATGAATGGGATTCGGTGCACCAGATGCGCGTGGCTACCCGTGAATTGCGCAGCCACTTGCAGACCTTCCACGGCATTGTGGTGGGCCCCGAAATCGAGCGCATTGAGTCAGATCTGAAGGAACTTGCGGCCATGCTGGGCGTCGCCCGTGACGCCGAGGTTGTGGAAGAACGCTGGCAGAACCTCCTCGCGTCAGAGGACTCCGATGTTCTCGATGAAGCTACCCGCGAGCACATTGCTCACGACATGGGCCGCGCCTACCGCCGTGCGCATCGTCGCGTTATCGCTGCACTTGATTCCGACCAGTACTTGGCTCTGCTCGATGCGCTGGATGCTTTCCTTGCCAATCCACCGGTTGCCGGGGAGGACGCATCCGCTGACGCAGATAGCACGTCTGCAGATAGCGGGGCGGAAGATGCTGCAACTATCGATACGGCATCCCCAGAGCCCGCTGAGGCTCACGAGGCAGCAAAGGACTACGAGCCGAAGCACGCCAAGCCGGATTCGGAAGACGAGCCCCACGATCTCGATACGGTGATGGCTCTGCACCTGAAGCAGGCTTATGACAAGTTGGTCAAGCGCCACAAGAAGGCCGTCTCCAACTGGGATAACACCGAGCTGACGCTGCATGAGCGTGAAGAGTACTTCCACGACATGCGCAAGGCAGCAAAGAAGCTGCGCTATGCCGCGGAAGCTGCTGGATCCGCCACCACGTTGAAGACGAAGAACCTCTACAAGGCCTGCAAGCATATGCAATCAGTCTTGGGTGACTTCCAGGATTCTGTAACCTCTCGCGATAAGTTGCTCGAGTTGGCAGAAACCGCACGCCGACGCGGTGAAGACACCTTCGGTTACGGCCTTCTCTACCAGCGTGAGCGCGTCATCGGGTTGGAAACACTCAATGCCTACTCGGATAGCTTCAAGGCCATCAAGTCTGCGTTCAAGCCGCTGCGCAAGAAGCTGCGCTAGCCGGCTGGTTTTGCTCCGCTAGCCTTCCCGTGTTGCAAGGCAGCGATCAGAAGCGGCCCACACCTTCACGCCTATGCGGTGGTGTGGGCCGTTGCTATTAGCGGAATTCTCAAGCAGGCTTCAACATTGGCCTGTTAGGACTTCGCAGTATGGTGCTTAGTAATCGTCCTCGGCGGCGTCCTCAGCATCAGCAGCAGCGGTACGAGCTTGCGCGATTTCAATGGCGCGCTCGGCCTCCTCGCGGGAATCATAAGGCCCCATGCGGTTCTCCCAACCAGACACCTTGCCCTGGGATACTTCACCGGTTGACGGGTCATAGAACCACTTGTTGTCGGCTTCAGCCATAATCTTCTCCATTCTTTTAAGCTCTCATTCAGTGCACCCCACACTACAGACCGCCTGCAGGCAACGCCCGTTAGAATAGATAGGTCACTTAGTCCTGCTTTTACTTTTAGGCAGGACATCGCCACCAGCAAAGGAGAACCTTCCCGATGCCCCTGTGGACTGCCCCTTCGACCCCGGCCGTCGACCGCGTTCGCGCCGCACACCGCGAAAACGTGGGTGCTGACTCCGCGCATGTCGCCAGCGCCCCCGCCACTTGGGCACTCATCGGCGAGCACATCGACCACTACGACGGCATCGCCATCATGGGACTCGCCGATATCCGCGCGGCAACAGCTGTCAGCCCCCGCAGCGACGGACTGGTCAAGGTTCGCCTAGAGCACACCAACGGCGAAACCGTTGAAGACCAGATTTCCCTCGAACAGGTTTCTGCTCTTGCCGCGCAGCAGCAGCCCAGCGTCGATTCCGAAGGCCAGCCCATCGACCCCCCTGCACCCGAAGGGGCCATCGCTGCGCGCCTCGGCGGCATCATCTACACCATGATCAACCGCCAGCTCCTTACCCGCGAAACAGCTGGTGCCGATATCACCGTGGTCAACGATATCCCCGATTCAACCGGTCTCGGTGCCGCCGCAGCCATCGACATCGCCACCGCTTTGGCGTTGCTCGGCACCGCGGATGATCTGCATGACGCCCCGCTGCGTGCCCGCATCGCAGAGGTCTGTTCCCAAGCCGTTGGCACCTTCGCGCGATTCCCCGCACTGCGCGCTCGCCACTCCGCTGCCCTGCGCGGCGCAGGTGAGTCCATCACCATCATCGACTACGCCGACGGCTCCGTGACCCAGGCGCCCCACATGATCAACAAGGACATTGCGGCTTTCGCCTTGGCCGTGCCAGGGGATGCTGATTCCGCTGAGGCCGTGACGGAGATTCGCGCCCGCGAGCGTTTCATCGACGCCGCCTGCCGCGCCTTCGGCACGCCGTCGCTGCGTTTGTTGCCGGATGCGCCCCAGCGCGTCCTCGAGTGGCTGGCTGCGGTCCACAAGGTGCACGGCACCGAGAACCAGCCGACCATCGCCCAAGCCACGGCATGGCTGACCTTCTACTCGGAGGAAACTGAGCGCGCCGAAGGCATTGCTCGTGCTTTGCGCTCCCGCCGCGGCACCGAGCTTTTCCCACTTCTCACGCAGTCGCAGTCTGCCTTGGCCACCGTCTATGGTTTCAACTCCGCAGAGAAGCTCGCGCAGCTGGCCACCGCCCGCGGTGCCGTCGCCTCACGCTCTGCTCACGCCGGCACTTCCTCCGCGGTCATCGCCTACGTGCCAAGTGCCAAGGCCACAAACTTCGCGGCCGACTTGGCCGAGGACGGCCTTCTTGTCGTCCCGCTTACTGCCGGAAGCCCAGCAATCACCGAGGACTAGTCCGCCGGCCACGCAAAAAGCACATCGCGCTCCTCAACGTCGGACTTAACCAAGGACACCATCGTTTCTTTGCCGGTCTCCGGGTGGCCCACGGCCTGCCCCATCACCGGCGGGTCTAGGACGAAGAGGCGCGCCTTCTCGCGCTGTGCACCGCCATCAACCACCACGGCTTCAAAATTGGTGCCTACCCACGGCGCTAAGACTGTCGCCTCCGTCAGGTTCAAACAGGCCTTATCCACCTGGGAGGCCAGCTGCGATGTCGAGCGCATCGTGGATATGACTTCCCCAGCGCGCTCGCGCACCCACTGCGGAACCTCGTAGCCGCCGCTGAGCGCCAGGCAGACCTCCGTGGCGAAGCGGTCAACTAGACGCCGCAGCGGGGCCGTCACGTGCGCATAGTAGCCGCCGATTCCCGCGTGCACGTCCGCCTGGCCATCCTCCAGCCACACGTAGTCAGCACCACGCAGCAAACGCTGGGCTTCACGCATCACCGCCATCCCGCGCGGCGAATCCGCGTCCACGGAATGGAGGAATTCCGAGATGCTGCTCTCCCCCAGGTCAAAACCCAACGCCTCCGCCTCAGAGCGGAAGGTGGCCTCAGCCTCCAGGGTGGCCGCCGATAGGGTGCGCAGGAAACCAACTCCACGTGATTCCATCAGCCTCCCCGCGCACATTCCGGTGAGCAGGGAAATCTCCGAGTTATAATCCATCACCTCATGCCGCGGCTCCATGACCAGCTCGTAGTGGCCTTTCTCCCCATCGCTGCTTTCGGATACGCGCTGCGAGGGAATGCGCAAGTTGATCGCCTCGCGGCGTAGTGAAGAAGCCTGGCGCAGCTTTCCCACCTCCGGCAGCAAGGCGATCGAGGAATGCAAAGGGCCATTCTCCAAATCCGCGTGGACCTGGTCATAGTCCAGCCGGGCGCGGCTGCGCACGAGTGCGCGCTCCACCGAGAAGTCCTCCACCTCACCCGCAGTGTCGAGGTCGAAGGTCCAGAGGACGGCGGGCCGGTCAACGTCGGCAAGCAGCGAAGCACTGTCCTCCGAGAGCTCCGCCGGGTGCAACCGCGCCGGTTCATCCGGCAAGTAGATGGTCTGGCCGCGCTTCAGGGACTCGGTCTCCAGCGCGGAGCCCGGTTCGATAAAAGCGGCAACATCGGCGATGGCATAAAGCACGCGGTAACCGCCCTCGCGCGCCTCAATGAAGACGGCCTGGTCCAAGTCCTTGGAGCCGGCCGGATCGATGGTCACCAGGGGGATGTCCCGGGCGTCGCGGCGCTGCTCGGCATAGCGGTCCTGCGCGGACGCGGCCTGTGCGGTGACCTCCTCCGGAAAGTCGGTCGGAACGGAAAACTCCTCAGCGATGGGCCGAAAGTCCAGGGGCGCGGCATACAGTTTCATGCCGCCCCATTGTTCCAAAAAATAAAAGTGTAGGGCGCGAATGAGCCAACCTATAAGCCGGATTCTGTGCCGCGCACGCAGCGCGGTGGCAAACATCCATCCAGGCCAACCGTTGCCAGTTGGCTCAAGCAGCTACCTTCAGGCTTCGGCGAGCAACCTACTAACGCCTGATCGGGCCCGCAAACGTGGCGGGCCGTGATGCCTTGCTCCCAGTGGGGTTTACCCAGCCACCGCCATCACTGACGGTGCTGGTGCGCTCTTACCGCACCCTTTCACCCTTACCGCGTGCCCCACGCCGCGCCGAAACGCATTGGAGGCACGCGGCGGTCTACTCTCTGTTGCACTTTCCCGCGGGTCACCCCGGGTTGCTGTTAGCAACCACCGTGCTCTATGGAGTCCGGACTTTCCTCGGCCCGCGCCTAGTCCCATAACGGGACCGGTTCGACGGAACGCGTTTGCCCGGTCGGCTCATTCGCGCCTGTTAGTTTATCGCAGCGCGCCCAGATGCCCCACATCGTTGAAACGGTGCAGGGTGCTGCCGCCGTCGAAGAATTCGACCTCGCTCACAGAAGCTAGTTCCAGGAACAGGTGGTTGGGGGTCTGCGGTCCGGAATCGAGTGCCTGGCGCACGAAGGACTTGATGGGGTTGACGTGGGAGACCACGAGAACGGTCTGCCCCTCGTAGCGCTGCTGCAGCTTGCGGCGCGCAGCACTGACACGGCGGTGCACGGCGCGCAGGGACTCCCCTCCCGGGCAGGCCACGGAGGTATCTTTCAGCCAGCGCGCGTGGAGCTCGGGGTCAGCGGCATCGGCTTCGGCGAAGGTCTTGCCTTCCCAGCGCCCAAAGTCCACCTCGATAAGGTCCTCGACGGTTTCCACGCGCAGGTCACGGCCCTCCACCACGGCCGCGGCCGTCTGCTGGCAGCGGCGCAGCGGCGAGCACACCACGGCATCGATGTGGGTATCGGCCAAGGCTTGGGCGGCGGCGAGCGCTTGCTTCTTGCCCAGCTCGGTGAGCTCGGGGTTTGCGCGCCCGGAGTACTGCTTGGCGGCGGACATCGCCGTCTGCCCGTGGCGCAGCAGGATGAAGCGGGTGGCCGGGCCACATTCGGAGCGCCAGTCAGCCGAGGTTGAGGACGCCGTGCTTGGCGACGTCTCTTCGTCTCCGGCCTCCGACTCAGCCGCAGTGCCAGCGGCTGCAGGCTCAGGCGCGTTATCCGAGCCGCCTACGACACCCACGGGCTCGCCCTTCGCGGCGGCATCCATGGCCACGTTGGAAAGCTCATCGGCCACCGAGTTCTTGGCGCGCGGGACCCACTCGAGGCTAAAGCGCGGAATCTGGTTGAGCAGGCGGCGTGCCTCGATGGCGAGTTTCTGCATGTCCGGGTGCTTGATTTTCCAGCGCCCGTTCATCTGCTCCACCACGAGCTTGGAGTCCATGTAGAACTCCACCTCGTCTGCGCCCAGTTCCACCGCTGCCTCAAGGCCACGCAGCAAGCCGTGGTATTCGGCCACGTTATTGGTGGACTTCTGGCCCACGACGTAGGCGATTTCCTTGAGCAGCTGCGAACGGTCCTCGTTGTAGACCGCCGTGCCAGAACCGGCTATCCCGGGGTTGCCGCGGGAGCCGCCATCAGCAAAGATGACTAGCTTCATGAGGCCGAGCGCACCAGGTAGGAGCCGCAATCAGAGCACTGCGGAAGTTCGTCGGCCGCCGCGTTGCGCACCGCGTTCTGCTCGGCCGGCGGCAGAATGATGAAGCAACCGCCGCAACCGCGCCCGGTGAAAGCAGCGGCACCCACACCGTTTTCTTCACGCACGGTCTCGTATTCTTCCAAGACATCCGCGGGCAGCTGCTCGCGCAGCTCGCCGATGCGCACCTGCGGGTCCGGGCGGTTCGCCGCGGCCTCTTGGGCAGCCTCGGCCGCACGCTTGAGCACTTCGAGCTTGCGCTCAGAATCGGAGACCTTCGCGCCGTGGACGTCCAGGTTGGCGCGCAGTGCGTGGATTTCGTTGTGGGCTTCCTGCAGCTCGCTCATGAGATCCGCAATGCGAGACTTAGCCGCGTAGAGATCGTGCTCAAGGTCCTTGCGGGTCTCCGGATCGGTCGCGGCGCCAAGCTGTGCCTTGTCATCGCGCTCGCGCTGGCGCAGCTTACGCTCATCAGCCTGAATGCGCAGGATTTCCATCTCCATGTCATCGACGGCGAGCTGGGCGGAGCCGGAGGCGTCGACAAGCCGGGCGTGTGCAGCCTGAGCCTTCTCGTATTCCTCTTGCTCCGGGATGGTGGGAGTTCCACCGTGTGCCTGGGAGCGTTCGAGGGTGGCCAGCTCCAGCAGGATGTTCTGCAGGTCCTGTGGCAGTTTCATTTAGTTCTCCTTATGCGCAGAAATCGTCCATGGGTCGGTGCGGACATCGATGATCTCGGTGTTCACGCGCAATGCGTCCTCCACAATATCGCGCGCCTGGGCAGTCCAGGGAAACTCGCTGGCCCAGTGAGCGGTATCCACCACGGCTGGGCCCTCCGGCTTAGCCAGGTGCGCGGCGCGCAGGTGCTCATCTACCGGGTGGTGGCGCAAATCGGAGGTGACATAGACGTCCACGCCGAGCGCGGCCGCCTGGTCCAGGAAGGAATCCCCCGAGCCGCTGGAGACGGCCACTTTCTTCACCATGCGCTCCGGGTCGCCGGCCGCGCGCACTCCCCATTCAGTTTCCGGAAGGGCATCGGCCACCCGCTGGGTGAATTCGCGCAGCGTCACCGGCTCCTCCAGCTCGCCCACGCGCCCTAACCCCAAGGCCTCATCGAGATTCTCATAGGGCTCCACCGGGACGATGGGGCGGCCGGGCTTGATCCCTACGAGCTCAGCCAACTTGTCGTTGACACCCGGGCGGGCTTTATCCGCGTTGGTGTGCGCGGCCAACAGGGCCACGCCGTTGCGAATCAGCGTGTGGATGACCTTGCCCTTCGGTGTATCCGCTGCCACCGAAGTCACCCCGCGCAGAAGCAGCGGGTGATGCACCACGAGCATCTGCGCGCCGAGTTCCACGGCCTTGTCTGCCACCTCCTGGGTGCAGTCCAAGGCAAAGGCCACGGTATTCACCTCGTCCGTGGGGTCACCGCACACCAGGCCAACGGCATCCCAGGGCTCGGCCAGCTGCGGCGGGTAGGCCTCGTGGATCACGCGGCGGATCTCGCCAACGGTCGTTCGTTCTGCCATCTCGTTTGCTCCTTATACGGCTTGAGGTTTCACGTCAGTCGCGTCGCTGCTATATCCTAGCTTTCGTTCGCCAGCGCACCCCTCTAGCTTAAGGAGACTTTGCATGACGCCTCCGGAGAACGACAACCAGCTCCACATCGTCTTCGTGTGCACGGGCAACATTTGCCGCTCACCCATGGCGGAAATCATTACCCGCGATGCCATGGAGACTGACATGCTCGATCTCCTCGCCCGCGTGGACTCCTGCGGCCTCGGTGGCTGGCACGTGGGCCAGGGCGCGGATGAGCGCGCCGTCGCTGAGCTGCGCCGCGGCGGCCACGATGGTGCCGGCCACCAGGCTGCCCAACTGGGCGAAGAGCACATGGACGCAGACCTCTTCGTGGCCATGGACGCCGGCCACCGCGATGCCCTTTTGGATCGCGGCATTCCGCAGGAGAAGGTGCGCCTCATGCGCAGCTTCGATCCGAGCTCCCCGGAAGATGCCAGTGTGGAGGATCCTTTCTACGGCACGGAAGAGGATTTCGCCCGCACCCGCGAGGAGATTGATGCCGCCGTTCCGGGCCTACTCGAGTGGATTAAGACGAACCACGGCTAGATAATTTTTTGCGGCTACTAGACTGATCATCATGCTCAAGACATTCCTCAAGCCTGGGTGGGTGCTCTTTCTCATCTTCGTCGTCGCCTTTTCCTATTTCTCTTTCACGGTGCTGGCACCATGGCAGCTGAATAAAGACGACCAGATTGTGGAGCGCAACCACCTCATTGAGGAAGCCTATGAGGCCGAGCCCCAGCCGGTCACCGAGGTCTTTGCTGAGGATGGCTCCTTGCACAAGGAGTGGGAACGCGCGGAGCTGACCGGCCACTACCTTCCGGAGGATGAGGTCCTCTTGCGTCTGCGCCCGGTGGAGTCCGCCCCGGGCTTCCAGTCACTGGTCCCCTTTGAAACCGAATCCGGTGAGACCTTCCTGGTCAACCGCGGCTGGGTGCCCACGGATGAGGGCAATTCCGTGCCCCAAATCGATCCGGCCCCCAACGACAAAGTCACCATCGTGGGCATGGCGCGCTACAACGAGCGCGAGCACTCCTCCTCCCCCATTGAGGAGCAGGGATACACCCAGGTCTACTCCATCAATACGGAGCAGATAGCAGAGCTTGTCGACGTCCCCCTCGCCCACGACTACCTCCAACTCTCCCCCGAGCAACCCGGTGAGCTGAATGCGCTGCCGGTGCCGAAGCTGGACCGCGGCAATCACCTCTCCTACGGCTACCAGTGGATCGCCTTCGGCGTGATGGCGCCGCTGGGCTTCGCGTACTTCGTGTGGTCAGAGATTCGGGAGCGCCGACGCGCCCGCGAGGAGGAAGCCCTGATGGCTGAGGCCACTGCGGCAGCTATTGGCACAGGCGCCGGCTCCCCCGATGCGGCCGCGGACGCCGATATCTCTGAGCACGAGGAGCCTTCCGGCGAGCACTCTGATGCTACGACGCCTGCGGCTGCCACGCAGCCTTCGCGCCGCTCCCGCTCACGCTATGGCTCCGCCAAGCCGGACTTCTACGAGAAGATCCGTGAGCGCGGTCAGGAGCGCTACTAGCCTCGGCCCCCAAAGGGGACGATCATGAACGCGATTACACGGACGCGAGAAGCGACCGAAACCGAGATTTCCGACAGTATTCTTGAAGCCGCTGGCTGCACCGCTGAGAACTGCCTTCTCAACTGGGACGAAGACATGGGCCTGACCCCGGAAAGTAGACGCGTCGGGGGGGAGGTTAGGCCCGATCGACACTCCCCACTAGAGCAAAAAGCATCTTTCGCCCAAGCGCAAAGGCTTCCTTCTCATTCACGCCCGACGCTACTAAATACGGGTCAATGCGGATACCGATGCACCTTCCTGTGCTCGAACCAGGCCCAAATCAAAGAAGCCAAGAACAACAGTGGCGTAACCCACGCCAGACGATGCCACCAATGTGCTCCAAAGTATGATTCATCAGCACTTAGTCCTGCTAGATAATTGATTACAAGCGTTGCGATGAACAGCACTACAACGACAGTAACGCTCCACCAGTAAGCCGCGCTTTTCTGTTTACGCATCAATGCCATCCTCCTCAATACATGTTTGCTGTTTTAGCGCGGGTTTGTGTGGTTAGTCTTCTCCCCCACCCGGATTACATCGTTCGGCTATTGTTCTAGGAAGCTTCACTTTTGAGGTATACCCTAACCAAACACTAATTCCGGAACCATACCAAGTGTTCGCTAGGGTTAAACCCTGACCACCCCCCGAACGCCAACACACCCGACTCAAAGCAGCCGGAGCAGTCCTCATCTGCACCGACCACCAAAGCGGCCTTCGCCCTAGAGCACCCGCGGGCGCCCTCCGAGCACGACGAAACCCCTCTCCGGCTTAACGGAAAGGGGTTTCATTTTGTGCGGCCTGAGGGGATCGAACCCCCGACCTACTGGGTGTAAACCAGTTGCTCTTCCAGCTGAGCTAAAGCCGCAGTGCACTTGGTGTGCTCGAACAAGATTAGCCCATAGGCACCCGCAGCAACAAATCGGGGTATGATTCGCCGCTGCGAATGTCGCCTGAGCAGGTATATCCTGCGATTATTCCTTAGGGCTTCTTGGTGTAGCCACGGGCCACAAGGCACGAACCCTGCCACTCGCCGAGGCGCTCGGCCTTGGTCTGCACCAGACCGGCCAGCTGTGCGGATTCGGAGATCTCACCGGGCTCGAGGTTGCCCGGCTTTCCAGCACCCGGGGTCAGCAGCCAGATACGGCCGGAATCGCCCAGGGGACGGGTGGCATCCACCAGCCCATCGACCAAGTCGCCGTCCTCCGCGCGCCACCACAGCAGCACGAGATCACACAGTTCGTCGGTCTCCTCCTCGAGGAAGTCCTCCCCCAACACGTCCTCGATGGACTCAGAAATCGTGGAGTCACAGTCCTCGTCCCAGCCAAGTTCCAGGGCAATCTGGCCCTCCTCGATACCGAGCTTGGCTGCAAATCCCGTCACTCGCTGAGTTCCTTCCGATGAAGTCGTTGATGTCATGCAGAGTATTTTAACGTCTACGGTGCACTTTTTCGCGTCGAACCGCCCCCGATCTTGCCCAGAGGTGGACATTTTCCCCCATAAAACCACCCGTGGGGGCCTCCGAGTGACCCACCTTGAAAGGGGCGCGTATCCTAGAGAAAGATCTTTGTACTACGAACCAGGAGGATTTAATGGCCGACTTGGACGCCCACAACGGCGACTCCAACTTCCCCATCGTTCGCGATGGCGTGGCAGCATACCTGCATGACTCCGACCCAGAGGAGACCCGCGAGTGGATGGACTCCCTCGACGGTCTTCTCGATTCTTCCGATCCGGAGCGCGCACGCTACCTCATGCTGCGTCTTCTCGAGCGCGCTACCGCAAAGCGCGTGCCGTTGCCGTCCCTGACGTCCTCGGATTTTGTCAACACCATCCCCACCTCCCTGGAGCCGGAGTTTCCGGGCGATGAGGAGTTGGAGAAGCGCTACCGCCGCTGGATCCGCTGGAACGCGGCCATCATGGTGCACCGCGCACAGCGCCCGGGTATCGGCGTCGGCGGACACATCTCTACTTACGCGGGCGCTGCCCCGCTGTACGAGGTGGGCCTGAACCACTTCTTCAAGGGCAAGGATGATCCCTCCGGCGGTGACCAGGTCTTCTTCCAGGGTCACGCTTCCCCGGGTGTCTACGCCCGCGCCTTCATGGAGGGCCGCCTGAGCGAGGAGGACCTCGATGGCTTCCGCCAAGAGCACTCCCGCGGTGAGGGCAATGGCCTGCCTTCTTACCCGCACCCGCGTCTGATGCCGGACTTCTGGGAATTCCCCACTGTGTCCATGGGCCTTGGCCCCATCAACGCCATCTACCAGGCACGCTTCAACAAGTACCTGGAGAAGCGCGGAATTAAGGACACCTCCAAGCAGCACGTGTGGGCCTTCCTGGGTGACGGTGAGATGGATGAGCCGGAGTCCCGCGGTCTGCTGCAGATGGCCTCCCTCTACGAGCTGGATAACCTGACCTTCGTGGTCAACTGCAACCTGCAGCGTCTCGACGGCCCGGTGCGCGGTAACACCCAGATCATTCAGGAGCTGGAGTCCTTCTTCCGCGGTGCCGGCTGGTCCGTCATCAAGATTGTCTGGGGCCGCGGCTGGGACAAGCTGCTGGAAGCCGATAAGGACGGCGCCCTGGTCAACATCATGAACACCACGTCTGATGGTGACTACCAGACCTTCAAGGCTAACGACGGCGCCTACGTGCGCGAGCACTTCTTCGGCCGCGATGAGCGCACGCTCAAGCTGGTGGAGGACATGTCCGATGATGAGATTTGGGCACTGCGCCGCGGCGGCCACGACTACCGCAAGATCTACGCCGCATACGACAAGGCGCTGAGCTACGCAGGCACCGGCCGCCCGACGGTCATCCTGGCCCACACCATTAAGGGCTACGGCTTGGGCCACAACTTCGAGGGCCGCAATGCGACCCACCAGATGAAGAAGCTGACGCTGGAGGATCTGAAGCTTTTCCGCGATAAGCAGGGCATCCCGATCAGCGACGAGCAGCTCGAGGCAGATCCGTACCTGCCGCCGTACTACCACCCGGGCAAGGATGCTCCGGAGATCAAGTACATGCTGGAGCGTCGTAAAGAGCTGGGCGGCTTCCTGCCGGAGCGCCGTGAGAACTTCGAGACTCTCACCGCCCCGGATCTGTCCAAGCTACGCTCGGTTCGCAAGGGTTCCGGCAAGCAGGACGTTGCCACGACCATGGCTCTGGTGCGTACCTTCAAGGAGCTCATGCGTGACAAGGAGCTGGGCAAGCGCGTCGTTCCGATCATTCCGGATGAGGCCCGCACCTTCGGTATGGACTCCTGGTTCCCGACTCTCAAGATCTGGAACCCGCGCGGCCAAAACTACGTCCCGGTGGACCATGACCTCATGCTCTCCTACCGCGAGGCCACGGACGGCCAGATTCTGCACGAGGGCATTTCTGAGGCTGGTGCTGCAGCGTCCTTCACCGCAGCAGCGACGTCCTACGCCACCCAGGGCGAGGCGATGATTCCGCTGTACATCTTCTACTCGATGTTCGGCTTCCAGCGCACCGGTGACGCCTTCTGGGCCGCCGGCGACCAGCTGGGACGCGGCTTCATCATCGGCGCGACCGCCGGCCGCACCACCCTGACCGGTGAGGGCTTGCAGCACATGGACGGCCACTCCCCGATCTTGGCGTCGACCAACCCGGCTGTGGAGGTCTACGACCCGGCCTTCGGCTACGAGATTGCACACCTGGTCCCACGCGGTATCGAGCGCATGTACGGCGAGGACAACGAGCCGATCATGTACTACATCACCGTGTACAACGAGCCGGTCAAGCAGCCTGCCGAGCCGGAGAACCTCGACGTCGAGGGCCTGCACAAGGGCATCTACCACTACAACACCGCCGAGTCCGGCTCCATCCCGGCCAACATCCTGGCTTCCGGTGTGGGCATGTACGAGGCCCTGCGCGCACAGGAAATCCTGGCTGAGAACTACGACGTCAAGGCTTCGCTGTTCTCCGTCACTTCCTGGGTCAAGCTGGCTCGCGACGGCGCCGCCCGTAACCAGGAAGCACTGCGCAAGGGCGTTGAGCCGACCGAGGCATTCGCCACCTCCCAGCTCAAGGGCTTCGAGGGACCGTTCGTCGGTGTCTCCGACTTCGCCACGGACCTGCAGGAGCAGATCCGCCCCTACGTCCCGGGTGACTACATCGTCCTAGGCGCAGACGGCTTCGGCTTCTCTGATACCCGCGAGGGCGCCCGCCGCTACTTCAACACCGACGCCGAGTCCATCGTCGTCGGCGTTCTCGAGGGCCTGGCCCGCGAGGGCAAGGTGGAGCGCAGCACCGTGGAGAAGGCAGCTCGCGAGCTGAAGCTCGATGACCCGACGGCCACCACCTCCACGTCCTCCGATGAGGACTAAGTCTGACGAGGAATAAGGCTTAGAGCGTCAAAGCCCCAAGCCCTCCAGCCCCTTCTGCCCCACCTCGGGCAGGAGGGGCATTCTTTTTACCTAAACCGAGGGGCGGCAACTGTCGTTGTTGCCAAAGTTCTGGCCAGATCTTGAATCAGAGGCAATAACTTTGGCAGAACGGGCAGTTCAACCACCACAGGAGGCCCAGCCAACGGCAATTAAAGGCTCAACTGCCATCTGCAAACGCCGCAGCCACCGAAACAAGCGAGGCTAGCTGCCGAGCACGCGATCGAGCACCCGCCCCAAAGCCTTGGAAACCTCGCTGGGCTCTTCCAAAATCACCATGTGGCCAGCGCCGTCGATGACGGTCAGGGTGGAGTCCGGCCAGTGGCGGGCAATGACCTCTGATTGGCGGTGCGGGGTCACAATGTCATGCTCGCCCACCACGATCTCCCCCGGCACGCTGCGCAACCGGGCCGTAGCACCAAATTCGGAGTGCTCCACCAAGTCATCGAAGAAGCCCGAGTAACTCGACATCGGGGTATCCAGCAGCATCGCCACGTGGAACTGCAGCTTGTCCATCTGCGGGAAGCCCTGCAGCAACGCTGCAAAGGCCGGGGCGATGAGTGCCGCTGCCTCGAAGCGCACGCGGTTGAGCCGATTCGGCAGCTTCAGGCAGGCGCGGTAGACCATGCCCAGCGTCTTCGATTCCAAGACACGCGCCACGCCCTCGGCTGCAAAGCGCTGCATCGAGGTGGCCACCAGCGCCATTCCCTCGACGCGCTCAAAGACATCCCGCGGTGCGCGGCGCAAAAGATTCAGCGCAATCATCCCGCCCATCGAATGCCCGAGGAGCACCAAGGGCCCCTCGGCGGCGCGCTCGGCAATGACGGCCAGCACATCATCGGCCGCGCCCCGAACCGTGCACTGCGCGGGGGCGACGTGGGTGGATTGGCCGTGGCCGCGGACGTCGACAAGCAAGCAGCGCACCGATGGGTAGTTGTTGCGCACGTCGTTGACCTGGGAGTAGAAGCTCTCAGCCGACAGGCAGTAGCCATGGATGAAGACCGCGGTGACCTCCGCATCCTGCGGGCCCACCTCATACCACGCCACGCGCACGCCGTCGTTATCCACGAAACCGGAGTCAGTCACCCCAGTCAGGCCCGGCTCTGTCGTGAGATCATGCAGCTCGTTGTGGACGGTATGCTCGACAGCGCGCATGCGGGGGCGGGCCCGGCGCGACCAGCTGCGGGCGATGGCGGAGGAACGTGCTCGAATAACCATGACATTTCAATACTAGACTGGGCCCCATGGCTAATGACCTTTCAGCGCAACTCCAAGCCCGCTTCGGCTCCACACCGGCAGAAGAGCAGGACTCTGCACCCGCCGGGGACGCATACAGCGAGCTCACCCGCCTCATCACTAAGGTGACCGGCGTGGAGGAAGGCCTGGAGCGCGAAGCGAATTTGGAGGACCTGGGGGTTGAATCACTCGAGCGCATCGAATTAGCCGTGCGCCTCGAGGAAGCCTGCGGGGTCCGCCTCAACGAAGAAACCATGCTCTCCGTCACCACGGTGGGCGAGCTTGCCGAGTACTTGGAGGAACACTCGTGATTTCTTATCTTTCGGACATGGACGGCGTCCTCATCAAAGAAGGGGAGATGATTCCCGGCGCGGATAAATTCATCCAGGCGCTGAAGGATAACAACATCGAGTACATGGTGCTGACCAACAACTCGATGTCCACCCCTCGGGACCTGTCCGCACGTCTGAAGAACACCGGCCTGGACATCCCGGCGGAGCGCATCTGGACCTCGGCGACGGCCACGGCGGCCTTCCTCTCCAACCAAGCGGGGCTGTCCACGGCTTATGTCGTGGGCGAGTCTGGCCTGACCACCGCGCTGCACGAGGCCGGTTGGATTCTCAATGACCGTGACGCGGACTTCGTGGTCTTGGGTGAGACCCGCACTTATTCTTTTGAAGCCATCACCACGGCTATCAATCTCATCCGCAACGGCGCGCGGTTCATTGCCACAAACCCGGATGTTACGGGCCCGGCACCGCAGGGCGTACTCCCGGCCACGGGTGCAGTCGCAGCACTCATCACCGCAGCTACCAACCGCGAGCCCTACTACGTGGGCAAGCCGAACCCGGTCATGATGCGCAGTGCGTTGAACAACATCGGCGCGCACTCGGAGAATACCGTCATGATCGGTGACCGCATGGATACCGACGTCAAGTCTGGTCTGGAGGCCGGCATGCGCAGCATCCTGGTGCGCTCAGGTATCAGCGATGACCGCATCATCGAGCGCTATCCTTTCCGCCCGACGCGCATCATTGACTCCGTGGCGGACCTGCCGGAGCGCATCTTCGATCCCTTCGAGGACTAGGGCTTAGACCGCACGCTTGACGACGCCCCGAAACCCATACTCCCCCGCCAGCATCTCCACCGCACGCCCCAGCGCTTCCAATTCGCTAGGCGTTCCGGTGAGCACTTGCTGGCAGCCGATTCCGGTGCAACCGGCGTTGGCGGCGGCCGCGCTACCGAGAGCGCGGCCGCTCATCGGATCCCATACTGAATCGCGGCGCCAGCGGGTGCACCATTGGGCGGTGAGTGGATCATCGCCGGGCACAATGAATTCGCTTTCACTGCGAATACAGCGCGCCATGGCGCGCTCGATGGCAGGGCGCAGGCTGCGCGGCATGCCTGAAATCTCCAGCACGGCAGTGCAGACCTCACCGCAGGCGCGGTTGGGCCAACTATCCGCCGGGCTGCCAAGTGGGGTGGCTGAAGCGGCCGGCGCGGCGGCACCGGCTAGCTGCGGGTGAACGCGTTGATTCACTCCTTAAACTCCTTTGACGTGCGAGTGATGGCACGCCGGCATACGCCGACGCAAGACGAGCTTCGTCTTCCCCTACGAACTTGTCTTCATCACGTCACTCGCGCCGAGGCGCGAACACCGCCTGGTGCGGCCTCAGTATGTGGCCACGCGGTGCGTCGTTGTGTGCCCACAATTTTCCCCCGCCACTTGGGCCACAACAACCCTCAACCTGCACTTAAGCCCCCCACAGTCTCAACAAGAACTTGAGACTTCCATCCGAAAATTCGCCCCACCAATCACTTAAGCCACAGAAGAAAACGCGCGCAACACGCGCGCGTTGTCGCCACAGTCACCCCTGCTACCCCCGTCGCCGCATGCGTGGCCAGGTGCGACGAGCTTCAACGTTGCCGCGCAATCGTGACTAGCGCGCCTGGCACTCCTGCCAGATGGCCGTGTTGCTCTCTGCCCACAGCGGCTTACACCACTCGCCGAAATCACGGTCAGTGAGCGCAACCATGGCCCAGTCACCAGCCACCCACAGGTAGGTACCGCTCATGCCGAAGTGCCCCACGGCATCGGCAGGCAAGCCACCCATCCACTGCTGCTTCTCGCCGTGGATTTCAAAACCCAGCCCCCACGTGCAGTCCTTGAAGCTGCCATAGCCGGGCACAATACCCCGCAGTCCGGGGAACTGAACGCTGCGCATCTCCTCCACAGTCGACGGATCGAGCAGGCTGGGCGAAGATACCTCGGCAGCAAAGGCAGCGAGGTCCTCCACAGTGGAGACCAGTCCGTGTCCGGCTGAGCCCTCCATGGAGGTGGCCCGCATCCCCAGCGGGGTGCACACGCCCTCAGTGAGGTACTCGGCGAAGGGAATCTCGGTGGCCTTCTCCACCTCTTCGGCAGCCCACTCATAGCCGGCCGAGGAGTAGATGCGGCGTTCCCCTACGGGTTTCTGCGGCTCGCGAGAATCAAAGCCCACACCCGAGGCATGAGCTAAAAGATGGCGCAACGTGGAGCCTTCCGGACCCGCGGGCTGGTCCAACTCCACTGCCCCTTCTTCCACGGCCACCATCACCCCATAGGCGGCCACCAGCTTGGTCACGGAGGCCACCGGGAAGCGGCGGGAGGTATCCCCCAGCTGGTCTACCACCTCGCCGCGGTGCAGCAAGGCGGCGGCAACGGTATCGACTGGCCAGGACTCAAGAGAAGAAAAAGCGCTCATGCGCTCCAGCTTAACGGGGCTTAACGAGGATCGCGCTCACAGCCTACGCCATCACCATCGCGGTCGAACTTGGAGCGGAAACCCGGCTCACCCGCATAGATGGGGCGGCCCAGCGCGTTCCACACATCAGCGCAGCGGGTGAAGGACGCCGGTGCCGGCTTCGGCGCCGGTGCGGGAGCAGGCGCTGGTGCAGGCTTCGGGGCGGGAGCCGGTGCTGGAGCTGGTTTCGGTGCGGGTGCGGGAGCCGGCGCAGGCTGTGGGGCCGGAGCAGGTGCCGGTGCGGGCTGCGGTGCCGGCGGCGACGGAATCACGCCCGGAAGCGGATTCGGGATGATGCGCTGCTGCACGGCCCAGTACACGCCACCCGCAATAGCTGCGAGGATGGCTGCGGAAATGCCCACGCCAAGAGCAATCTTTTCACCCTGGGAAGACTGCTGAAATTCGGCGTCATCTTCCGCGCTGGAAGAGTCAGAGCTCTGGTCAGAGGATTCAGCATCCTGGCTAGAAGATACAGCATCCTGATCAGAAGACAGATCGGCACCAGCATCAGCAGCAGAAGAGTCACTGGCAGGAGCCCCAACTCCCGGGGCGGCGGTCTCCGCCTGTGCGGGAACAACAGCGGAAAGACAGAGAGAAACAGAGACAGAGGCGGCGAGAACCGCGCGAGAGAACTTGGTCATAAACCTAAGTTATATCCCGTGGTTCTTCCCCACAGGAAATTGCGCATCGAGATGGAGCTGGAATGCCCCCGGCCAATACTTCGTTAACGGATGCCCCCGCCATGGCGATACACAAGGTGTAGCGCATTGCGCCGCTGCACTTCCCTATCACTCATATCTCTTATGCGCCCTCTCCAAGCGTTTCCCGGCAGCACATCCTCAGCGCTGCCCCTGAGAACAGCACTGTATTGCTGTCTCTCGGCAACACTCTCCCAACTCTGCCGGGCTTTGCAGGACCTACATCAAGGTTGAAGGCTCCGCAGCACCCTCCGTGGCGTTCGCGGTGGGCTGCTCATTCACGGTTGGTGCGGCCGTTTCGGAGTACTGTTCCTCGACCGGAGCTTGGGATTCAGGAGTTTGCGGATCCGCCGGCACATACGTGGCCTCACTGTCCGGAGTTCTATCGGTCGGCGTCACCGCTTCACCGGCATCCGTCGGTTCTTGGTCCGTGGAATCAGTAGACGGTGCGCCCTGCGGCGTGGTGTTCGGCGCAACCGATGGCTCAGACGGTTCCGCGGACTCGGAAGCTGCTTCTGAATCCCCCATCCAGCGCGAAGGCGAAAGCCACCCAGCATCCACCCCATCCGGATTAGCGGAGGAAAGCAGCAGCAGGCCCACCACGCCAAGGCCTGCGATGAGCCCCGTGGTGGAGGCGCGCACGCGCCCGCCGAGCGTCCAGAAATACTGCCACTTGTTCTCCGGCTTATCCTCGCGCCAGATACCGCCCTTATAATCATCCTCTTCTTCCTCGGATTCATCCGAGAACGCCGGGCGGCCGGGGCCATCATGCATGTTCTCCTGCGGCTCCTCAGCGGCATCGGCCACAGCTTCCGTGGCGATGACCTCCGTCTGCGCCTCAGCCGCGCTATCCGACGTCGCGCTGTGCTGCGAGGTCGAAGCGGCCCCTGTCGCCGGCATGACGGTGGTGGGGGTGCTGGCATCAAGGGTGTTGGTATCGGGGACGTCGTCAAGCACCTGCGGGGCATCGCCCGGCAAGCCCTCTGCCGTGGGCAGCTTATATAGATCCCAGAAGGAGGACAGCAGGGCTGAGCGGATAGCGCGCTCCACCGCCCACTGGCGAGCGGGGTTCACCTGCACCAAGACGCGATACTGCACCTGCCAGGGCTGGCCGGCCGCGGTAGGTGCTGTGAGCCCAGTGGCGGGCAGGACGTCGAGCTCGCCAGCCACATCCTCGCGGATTTCCGGGGTATCAAGGGCGTGCTGGGAAATCTTCTCCACCTGCTCGGTGATCTCCGACAAAGAATCGCCCTCATGAACCGGGATGGCAATATCCACCACCGCACGGGACCACTCTTGGGAGAAGTTCGTGACCACGCCCGCAGAACCGTTCGGCACCATGACGACTTCGCCGGTGGGCGTGCGCACCGTCGTCGTACGCAGAGTCAGCGATACAACGGTGCCTTCCACGCCCGTCACACCGTCGAAGCTGACGTAGTCACCCACACCGAACTGCTTTTCCGACAGGATGAAGAAGCCCGCGAGGAAATCACCGATGATGGACTGCGCACCGAAACCGACGGCGGCCGAGACAACGGTTGCCGGAATCGCCGCGCCGAGGGGCGGCACCCCAAGGTTGGACAGCGCAGCCAGTACAAGTAGGAAGTACGCCACCGCCTGCGCCACGTACACCAGCGCCCCGGCGAGGGCTAGGCGCGCTTTGGTGGATTCTTGATTCTCATCCAGACGGGACTCAATAACCCGCACAGCCAGCCGGCCGATACGCGGGATGAGAATGCCCAACAGAAGCATTCCCAACAGCGGCAAACCATGATCTACGATGGCCTGCCAGATGGCGAACATGTAGTACTTCAGCATTCCGCCGAGGTTACTCTTTCAGCCTGACAGAACCCTTGGAGTCTTAAGCGCGGTGGATGAGATAGTAGTTCGGGGTGGGCTTCCACGTGAAGCCGGCGGGGACGATGTCTGCGCCGTAAGCGGTATAAGCCTTCGTGGTCCACAGCGGGATGGCCGGCATCTTTTCCAGCAGCAAGCTCTGCGCTTCGGTGTAGTACTTCTGGGCTTCCTCGTGGTCTTGTACCTGGCCAGCCTTTTCCAGCAACTTATCGTATTCACGGCTGCTAAAGCCGGACTCGTTTTCTGAGGAGAAAGAGGCATACAAGGGAACCAAGAAGGTCGATTCCTCCGGGAACTCCGCCTGCCAGATCGTGCGGAAGGCCCCTGTGATGTGGCGGGCAGTAACCTCTTTGCGCAGCTCCTTCAAGGTCGCGAACTCTTGGCCCTCCGCGGGAATACCGAGGGCATCCGTCAGCTGTTTCGCCACCGCGTCAATCCACGTCTTGTGGCCGCCATCGGCGTTATAGCCAATGCTGAATGTGCCTTCGAAGGGCTTCAGCTTTTCGGCTTCTTCCCACAGCTCGCGGGCCTTGTCCGGCTGGTAGGTCAGCACGTCGGCTCCCTCCGGGACGGGCGGGGCGGATCCAAAGAGCGGCGCGACGAAGCTAGTAGCAGGAAGCACCCTGTCGTGGAAGACGTCCCGAGCAATTTCTTCTCGGTCCACCGCCATGGACAAAGCGCGGCGGCGCAGGCGCCCCGCCTCACCGCGGAAATTCGCGTCATTGGCGGGGATGGTGATTTCCATGATGGAGCCACCTGGCGTAGTCAGCGCACGCTCCCCCAGTTCCTTTTCGAAGCTGCCGAGTTTCTCCGACGGGATGCGCGTGAGCACGTCCAGCCGGCCTTCGACGAGATCCTTATAAGCCTGCTCCTCCGAGGAGTAGACAACGAACTTAATGCCCTCATTCTGCGGGGTGCGCGGGCCTGTATAGCGCGGGTTTGGCACGAGGGTCACTGCCTTCTCACGCTCCCAAGAGGCCAGCATGTACGGTCCGCTGCCGATGGGCTCCATTCCGCGCTCGCTCAACTTGTCTTGGTCTTCGGAACGCATGGGGAAAAAGACCGAATAGCCCAGCCTCTCCAGGAATCCCGCCGTGGGACGTGAGAGCTGAATGCGGAAGGACTTCTGCCCCGTGACCGTCAGGCCACGCATAGTCTTGCCGCCCTCGTGGAAACCTAGGATCGGTTCAAAATGGTGCGCAGACAGCAGCGACTGGTTTACCGCGGTATTCCACGTATCGACGAAGTCCTCAGCAGTAACGTTCGAGCCATCGGAGAACTCTGCGTCCTCACGAATCACCACGTCATAGGTCGTGTCATCGACCTGTGTGATGGATTCCGCCATGTCATAGTGGGTATCACCATCTTCATCCAGATACATCAATCCGGAATACACCAAGTTGATGATGGTCTGCCCCGGCACATCGTTGGAATCAGCCGGGATGAGGGTGCGCTGCGGCTCTGAAATATCAGTGGTGATGAGGTCTAAGCCTGAGGTATCAATGCGGTCCGGTTCCGAAGCGCAGCCCACCACCTTGGGTGCCACTGCCCCCGACACTGCCAGCACCCCCAGCAGGCCCAGAAAAGAACGCCTCGACGTCACGCGCTCATCACCTCACTTTCACCCATACTTTAAAGCATCTAATCATCCCTCTTTTCATAGCGACGCATGAGCCTTTCCACCAGTTCATCGGTGAGCTGATCATCAGCCAAAATGCGGTCCAGAAGCTCGCGCGGTGAGGGCTCATCGGCGCTCGGGGTCTCATAGGAGTCACCGCTTAGATCCACACCGAAGTCGGAGGTTTCTACTTCCGCGGTGGCGGGCTCCATCATCTCTGACATCTCTGCTACTTCCTCGTTGAAGGAGTCGAGGAACTCGTTGGCGTCGATAGCCGCTTCCGCACGCCGCTTGCCGGCTCGTACCTCGCGCTCAATACGGCGTTGCAGTGCCTTTTCCATTTGGTTGTGGCGCCAGGAGCGCAGCTTCGTGGGCTCTAGGCGACGCCCCACGGCCCTACCCTTACTCTCCGCCTTACGCGCCATCACCATGACGTAGGCTGCGGTGTCATTAACCGGCGCCCACTCTTGGCGGGCAGGTACGCGCCACCCGGCCCAAATACCCAGCATCGTCATCACGAAGGAGACAATGGGGCCCAGGATGATTCCCCAGGCCAGGTATCCAGCCGAATCCGCGCCCAGCACCACCAGGGCACAAGCCACCGCGGGAATCACGGTGGGGGTGTTATCCCCGAAGACGGCCGGCTCGCGGCCCATGGCGATATCACGAATCATGGATCCGCCCGTGGCCGTGAACACACCCATCATGATGCAGGGAATCAGCGGCAGGCCATAGGCAATAGCCTTGAGCGCGCCTGTCGACGCCCACAGCGCCGAGACCACCGCATCACCATGCGACTGCACATAGTCCCACGTCTTGCCTTTGAAGTAGACGAAGCGGGCGATGATGGCTCCGGTAAACGCCAGGTAGAGGTACTCCGGCTGGCTCATCGCGGCGACGGTTCCGCGGTTGATGAGCACGTCACGGATCATGCCGCCGCCGAGGGAAGAGAACATCGCGATGAAGAAGAAGCCCACGATGTCATAGCCACGCTGGCGGGCCATGGTGCCGCCAATCATGCCCATGAGGAGGACACCAATGATGTCGGACCAGTAGTACAGCGACTCGATCAATGGGTCCATCTCGACAACGCTCATGGTGGTCATCGTATCGGGTGCTGAGCAAAAGTGGGGCCACCGGGGCTCGAACCCGGGACCAACGGATTATGAGTCCGTAGCTCTAACCGACTGAGCTATAGCCCCGCGTATCCCTGCCTGCTAAGAACACCAGTACTCAACCAGCGCACGATGCAAACAGCGAATCCGCTCCCAGCAACATTAATCGGCAGGCCCGGAAAACGGCAATTTAGGCCCCTGAAATCGCTGCCTGAACTTCAGCAGCGTCTTCCGCCCTGCTCACTTTTGGCCGGGCTGGGCTCTAGACGCTGGGTAAGCTGCCAGGCTTATTCCTTCTTTTTCATCTTTCTGGCTTGCCTGCGCTCACGCCTTCGAGCACGCTTTGCCTTGCGGATGTCCACGACCCAACGCGGAACAAAAGGCCACGGAAGCGGTATCCCAATCGCTCCAGTAAACCCAATCACTCCGATGACGAAAGCTGCCATGATCGGAACAAGCAGCACCGTTTCGGCGGGCTCTGGGAGGTTCATATTTGCGACCAGCCCTGTGGCACCGGCAGCGCCCATAATTAGCGTGCCATAGGGATAAATAAAGAGCACGCCATCACTTTCGGCGCCTTCCGCATCGGCTGTGTCGTACCATCTTTCTGATCTGGGAGTTGTTCGCACGCTCCGGATGTAATAGGTCCAGTAGAGAACCATGACAACCACCAACCCGAGACACACGAGCAGCTCAGTAGTATCCCCGTGCATAGGATGTGGCCTCCTGTGATTGCTTTTGCGGTGTGTACTAAAACGCTACCAGCGTCCACTGGGTTAAGGCATGGGAGGAAAACGAATCTCAGCGCCAGAACTTAGGCCCGATTTATGTGGTGAGCTTGTAGTCTTGCGAGCATGAGGCTCCTTTCCTTTAGCGTGTCCAACTTCCGCAGCATCCGCGCCACGCAGACGCTTTCGCTGTACCACCATTGGCAGCACTCCACCGCGCCGGAGGAAGGTTGGGAGCAGGTCAGCGATCCCATCACCGTCCTAATCGGCCCCACCGCCTCCGGAAAGAGCAGCGTCCTCAACGCCCTCGCTTTCGCCCTGCTTGCTATCGAATCCTCTGCCACCGCCTGGACCTGACCCCTGTTTGGTAGACACCTGA
>NZ_KV794846.1:0-159550 GCF_001808885.1 Corynebacterium sp. HMSC074E01 | reverse complement strand
CGTGTCTACTTTCCGGGGGTCAGGCCCTGCCGCTGGTCAGCACACGCACATGCAAAGAGCATCCCTAAATACGGCAACAAAGCAACGAAAATGGTGACTTTCACCCCGGTGTGCTTGAAGGGTCGTACAGGCGCATTTTCGTACCTGCCCAATCCACCTGCATCGTATGCCCTGGTGCATGGGTGATCCGGGCGGTCAGCCCGGCCGCGTCGACATGGGAGGCAACCAGTTGGCGGAACCGGTCGTAGCTGTAGTGACGCTGGCCCGGCTGGGCCAGCGTTGTGGTGTAGCGAGCCCACAATACTTACAATGTTAGCTTCACACGTCTTGTGCGTGCTTTGACGACCGCGTCAAAGTCAATCGGGACGAACGTGCCTTGCCCGCTACTGCGCTTATCTACGAAAATCGCGTCCAACTCGTTATTGATGGGCATGTGAAATATGACGGAATCACCTACGGCAAACCGGTGGATGAGGTCATCCGGGCGGAGCGGCAGCGTGAAAAGCACATCCAGAATCTAGGCTTTGTTGTCTTGCCGTATTCCCCGAGCGAATTGCTTTATGAAAGACCACGAGTGGTCAGTGAGGTGCGGGCAGCGCTCAAGGCTGTGAGGTCGCACCGTAGCGCATAGTGGTGGGGTGGAAAGCGAGCCTCATCAAGCACCGCCGAGTTTAGATGGTCCTTCTACTTTGGTTTCTTAGTGCTGATAAGGGACCATCTCCACACCAAAACCCCATACAAATGGTCCCTTTGCTGAGTAAAGGGGACCAGAGTAAGGGGACCATTTGCGATGAGGGTGGCGCAGGCTAGTTGTTGAGCGGCTTGCGGGTCGCGGCCATGTGCTTGGCGCGCTCCACGTTGGCGGGCAGGAGGACCAGCGGTACGTCGTACTCCACCTCGCGGTCGCAGAACTCGGTGAAGCTCAGCGAGCCGGAGCCGGTGTACATCTCGGCGAGCTTGGCCACGATGACGTGGTCGTTTTCGGTGGTTCCCTCGAGAGGCCAGTCGCGGTCCAAGGCGGGGGAGCCGGAGTACATTTCGATAGAAGCGTCTGCAGGTGGGGTGTAGGAGGCGGCCAGGTCGGCGGCCTCGAGCAGAGCGCGGGCGAGGACGTGGTCGAAGGACATGAGCACGACGTCATCTGAGGATAAGAAGCCAGCCTTCTGGGCTTCGAAAGCAGAGGAGAAATTGCGTGCCGAGGCAATGAAGTCGAAGGCCTTCTGGTGATAGTCCTCGACACCGGCCGCCTTGAGGCGTTCCAGCGAGGAGATAGTGCCCGTCCAGCCTGGGTAGAGACCCACGGTGCGCTCCGGGAAACCGAGGCGTGTATCGGCGTGAGCCACGATGCGGTCGCAGGCCAAAGCGGTTTCAAAGCCGCCGCCCAAGGCAACACCACGCACAGCCGCCACCACGGGAACCGGGGCGAACTTGAGTGCGCGCAGGGTCTTCGAGCCGTCCGCAATCAATGATTCGACGCGCGAAGCAGAACCTGATTCGCCCGCAGCCGCAATGGAAGCCAGATCCGCACCCGCGCAGAAGACCGGCTTGTCGTTAGCAATGACCAGAGCGACAAGGTTAGAGGAGGACACAGCGTCGAGAGCAGCGCGAATAACCTCGAGGGCCGGAGTCGGCATGGAGTTCATCGGCGTGTGCAGGTCGATGATGCCGATGCGCCCAGCAGACGTGGACACCGCGTGGACCGCGCCCGCATCCAGAGACACGATGGTCTCCGTATCAAGAGAAGCCAGAGTGACAACACCCTCGCGCGGCGCGAGTTCCTGGCGCGAACCCGTCGAGGACAGCACCGAGCCCTCGCCATAAAAGCCGCCCGCCTGAGCAGCAGCGGAGACCAATGCCGGAACGTCTGGGCCGTAAGCGGAGGCGACGTGGTCGATGCCGATGGCGTCGGCAAGCGCGAAGATGCCCTTCTTCCAACCGAAGCCCAAGTTCAGGCCCTCGTCGATGAGCCCCACATGGTCCGCGATGGAGGGCGCGACCTCGCAGCAATACGCCAGCGTGTCGAGGAAGACGGCGCGGGCGAAGCGGCCGCCGGGGGAGTCGGTGTCCATGACCTCGCGGGGATCCTTCAGGCCCACGACGGGATCGGACAACGTCGAGCGGGGTACGTAGTCGTAGGAGGCGTTAATGACCTCGTTTCGGCTGCGGTAGAAGCCGCCTTCACCAGTGCGGCCGGTCAGCCCCCGAGAAACGAGACCTTCGATGAAGGGATCATCGCCGAGGGGGACGTCAAGAAGCGGATCGCCGGCAGGCAGGGCCGTCTCCAGCGACTTCCAAATGGGCTTGACCAGCTGCAATCCGATGTAATCGAGCAGCCCGAAAATGCCGGTACGGGGAATGCCGAAGGCGCGGCCGAATGCGGCGTCGGCAAGCTCGTAGCTCACGTCGAACTCGCGGGCGCGGGCCACACCGGCGGCCATCCAATAGCAGCCCACGCGGTTGGCAATGAACCCGGGGGTGTCGCGGCACTCAAGAGCGATCTTGCCCAGGGTTTGCTCGATGGTCGTGCGCAGAGCAGCCTCCGTGGAGCCGGAAGCGATGAGTTCCACCAGGAGCATGACCTTCGGCGGGTTGAAGAAGTGCGTGATGGCGAACTTATCGCGGCGGGTCTCCGGAACGCCCTCAAGCAGGGAGGCCAGCGGCAGGGTTGAGGTATTCGAGCTCAACAGAGCGTCCGCAGACAAATGAGGCTCAATGGCCTGATAGAGCGAATGCTTGGCGCCCAAGTCCTCGAAGATGGCCTCGATGACCCACTCGCGGTCCTCCAGCAGGGCGTAGTCATCGCTGGCGCGCACGCGCTCGGCGAACTCCGGCAGGTGAAAACCTTTGCGCTTGAGCTGGATATCGACGCCGCGCTGGGCGCCCTCCGCATTCTGGTCCAGGAGCACGACGTCCATGCCTGCCGACGCGCACAGCGCCGCAATGCCAGAACCCATCGAACCCGCGCCGATGACGGCTACCTTGGTGATGCTCATTTACTTCGCTCCATTCTCAATAATCATGGCGATTCCCTGACCGCCGCCGATACACATGGTGACCAGGCCATAGCGCTTGCCCTGGTGGCGCAGCGCATACGCCAGCTTGGTCAGCAGGATGACGCCCGTGGCACCGACCGGGTGGCCGTGCGCGACGGCACCGCCATAGATATTCGTCTTCGCCGGGTCAAAGCCCAGTTGGTCCTGCACGGCGATGGCCTGGGCGGCGAAGGCCTCGTTGGATTCGATGAGGTCGATATCCTCCAAGCTCAGCCCGGCCTTCTCCAGCGCCTTCGGGACGGCAGCGATAGGGCCGATGCCCATGCGCGTCGGGTCCACACCCGCGATGGACCAGGACACAATCTTCGCCAGCGGGTCCAAGCCACGCTTGGTCACCTCTTCCGCGGTGGCCAGCACGGCGGCCGCCGCGCCATCGTTGATGCCGGAGGCATTGCCGGCGGTGACGGTTCCGTCCTTAACAAAGACCGGCTTGAGCTTCGCCAGCTTCTCGACGTCCGTCTCCCGCACCGCTTCATCAAAGTCCAGCTCGCCGACGGGGACGATTTCCTCGGCGTGGACGCCCTCCGCGCGGGCCTGGGCGGCGCGCTCCTGGGACTCGGCGGCGAACTCGTCCTGGCGCTCGCGGGAGATGTTGTTATCGGCGGCGACGTTTTCTGCGGTCACGCCCATGTGGCCGGTGCCGAAGGGGCAGGAGAGCGCGCCGGTAAGCCAGTCGTAGAGCTTGCCGTCACCCATGCGCTTGCCAAAGCGTGCGCCTTCGACGGAGTAGGGCGCGTTACTCATGGATTCCGCGCCGACGGCGAGAGCTAGGGAGCCGTCGCCAGACTGCAGCAGCTGCGCCGCGCTGATGACGGCCTGGACGCCGGAGCCGCAGAGGCGGTTGACGCCCATGGCGGTGGAAGAGTCCGGCATGCCTACGTTCCGGGCAATCGCGCGGGAGAGGTAGAGGTCCTTCGGCACAACGGGCATGACGTTGGAGGCCACGGCGGTATCGAGATCTGCACCAGTAAGCCCCGAACGATCAATAGCTGCTTCGGCGGCAAGCGAACCGAGATCAGTGAGGGAAAGGCGGGCCAGGCTACCTCCAAATTTGCCAATAGGCAGGCGCGCGGCTCCTGCGATGTAGATGTCCTGGGGCATGAGTTCCTCCGTAGATTAAACGAATCGCTATTAGTTAAAGCCGTATCCTAGGTCACTTTTTAGTGTCGTGCAATAGGGCCTGCATCCAGGTGTGTGTGGCGCTGCAGTTTCCACAGGGTGTAACGTGCGCCACCCCCGCGCTGTTTACAGATTGTTCAACAACCCCTATGCTTTCACCAACGTTTAATGCGACCTTCGTCACGAAAGGTGCCCAACAATGAGCTTGGAATCCACCAACCCCTCCGCTTCCCAGAAAACTTCCCAGAAAACTTCCCAGGAAGCAGCCCAGGGAACTAAACAGAACGCGCCGACCGAGGCACAGGCCCCCAAGGGCATCGGCGCCATGGCAGGCGCCATGTTCCTCATGGCCACCTCCGCCATCGGCCCGGGCTTCTTGACCCAAACCTCCGTCTTCACCGTGCAGATGGGTGCGGCCTTCGCTTTCGCGATTGCGTTGTCGATCATCGTCGACATCGCCATTCAGCTGAACGTGTGGCGCGTCCTCGCTATCTCCGGCATGCGCGCCAACGAGCTGGGCAACACCGTCCTGCCTGGCCTCGGATGGTTCCTCGCCATTCTCGTCTTCATCGGCGGGATGGTCTTTAACATCGGCAATATCGCTGGCTCGGGCTTGGGTCTTAACGCCCTGCTGGGCATCGATGCCCGCATCGGCGGCCTCATTGCTTCCGCCATCGCCATCTTCATCTTCTTGTCCAAGCGAGCCGGCGTCGCACTTGACCGCATCGTCGCCGCGCTGGGCGCCATCATGATTCTGCTCATGCTCTACGTGGCGATTGTCTCTCAGCCGCCGGTGGGTGAGGCGTTGAAGAACACCGTCATGCCAGAAAGCGTTGACTTCTTCGTCATCACCACCCTCATTGGTGGCACCGTGGGCGGCTACATCACCTTCGCCGGCGCGCACCGCCTCATTGACTCCGGACTGTCCGGCCCGGAAAACGTCAATGCGATTACCAAGACCTCTGTCCTCGGCATCATCGTCACCGGCATCATGCGCGTGCTGCTCTTCCTCGCGGTCCTCGGGGTTGTGTCGACTGGCGTTGCGCTCTCTGAGGACAACACGGCGGCCGATGCCTTCCGCCACGCTGCTGGCGAATTTGGTCTCCGCGCCTTCGGCGTTGTCCTCTTCGCTGCCGGCCTGTCCTCCGTTATCGGTGCTTCCTACACCTCGATCACCTTCGTGACCACCCAGAAGGTCAGCCCGCGCACCCGCAATTTCCTAACCGTAGGCTTCATCGTTGTCTGCGCTATTCTCTTCGGCATTCTTAATTCCGCACCGCAGAAGCTCCTCATTTTCGCGGGCGCCTTCAATGGCATCATCCTGCCCATCGCTTTCGCCATGGTCATGTGGGTGGCGTTCAAGCGCCACGACCTCACGCACGGTGTTAAGCAGCCGATGTGGCTGCTCATCGCTGGTGTCCTGGCGCTGCTGTTGGAAATCTTCATCGGCGTTAAGTCCATCTCGGGAATCGTTAACCTATGGGCATGATGCAGACTCCCGCAGAAGTGCGCGCCTTCGCCCGCGCCCACGACATGACCACCACCGCCGGCCACGCCCGCGGCTTCATGCAGGCTAATCTCATTGCGCTGCCGCGCGAGTACGCCTTCGACTTCCTGCTCTTCGCGCAGCGCAACCCCAAGCCGTGCCCCATCGTGGGCGTGCTGGAGGCCGGGCAGTTCACCTCTGAACTCATCCCGGGCGGCGATATCCGCACGGACATTCCCGCCTACAACATTTACGAGGACGGCAAGCTTACGCAGACGCTTGGCGACGCTTCCCCCTTCTACTCCGACGACATCGTCTCCTTCCTCATCGGTTGTTCCTTTACCTTTGAGAATGCGCTTGTAGAAAACGGCATTTCCATCGCTCACATTGACCAGGGCCGCAACGTGCCGATGTACCGCACTTCGATTCCTTGCGCGCCGGCGGGCGCCTTCTCGGGGCCGATGGTGGTCTCCATGCGTCCCATCCCCGCGAGCCAGGTTGCCGATGCCGTCCGCATTACCTCCCGCTATCCGGGAGTCCATGGTGCCCCGGTTCACGTGGGCGACCCAGCTGCCATCGGCATCGAGGACCTGTCGCAGTCCGATTTCGGCGAAGCCGTCGACATCCCGGAGGGCACCATCCCGGTCTTCTGGGCGTGCGGCGTGACTCCGCAGGCCATCGTGATGAACTCGCGGCCCAGTCTGGCTATCACGCATGCCCCGGGCAAGATGCTCGTTACCGACATCCCGGACCGCGATTTCCTCATCCCGTAGTTTCTACGCAAGCGGCTGGAGTGCTTTTGAGCCTCGTCGCTCCGTTCCACGCCGCCACGGCCCCTGCCGTGACTAGGCACCTCACAATAGTCGCGGCGCACCTCCGACTACGGCGCCGAGCACGCTGCCGCGTGGCCCGACAGCAGATGGCATCTCACAAAAGGCATCCCGCAGATGGCATCTGCGAACTGTGCCGAAGCCCGGTCAATAGCCGTTTGCGCGGGCGAAAACGGAACCGCAGGCGAAGAGAGCCCGTAAACACAGGGCAGGCCTGCGGGCGAAAACGGAGCCGCGGGCAAAGAAGTACCTGCAAACGCGGGCGGTCCTGTGCCGCGGAGGCGCGGTTAGAGGACCCGAAGAATCGAGTCCATCGCGCGCATCAAGTCTGCGCGGCAGGCATCGGCGGCCGCCTCGCGCTCACCCTGCACGATGAGGTGAGCCAAGTCGATGTTGGCTTGCACGTGGTTATCGTGAATCTGCGGGTAGCGCTCCAGCGTCAACAAGAAGGTCAGGCGCATCCGCGCCAGCAGGTGCGACATTGAGCGGTCCAGCGTCGGCGAGCCCAAGCCAGCGACCAGCTGCCGATGGAAGCGCTGGTTGATGAGGGGGCGGGGAGCGCCGTCTTGCACGGCGGATTCGGTCAGCCGCACCAGCTCGCCCGGGTCTTCGAAGGTGGCGTAGCGCGCCGCGGCCGGTTCGATGGCGGCGCGCGCCAGATAAAGATCGCGCACGAAATCGGTATCCGGGGTGGCGATGAAAACGCCTCTGTGCGGAATGCGCTCCACGATGCGCTCGGAAGCGAGCATGGCGAAGGACTCCCGCAGGGTGTTGCGGGAGCATTCGAAGCGCTCGGCCGCGCGGACCTCGCTGAGCTGCTGCCCAGGCATGTACTCGCCCTCGGAGATGGCGGCGCGGAGCGCGGAGGCGACGGAATCTGCAAGCATGCGACTTACAGTAGCCCGCCGCTTAAGAAATCGTGGCGATTACCGCGCCGGGTTCCAACCTCGAGCCCTCCTTCGCAACACGGCTCAGCTTGCCCGCGGACGGAGCCTTGACCGCGGATTCCATCTTCATGGCCTCAATCGTGGCGATGGCCTGGCCTTCCTCGACCGTCTCGCCGTCCTCGACGTTCCATGCCACGAGGTTGGCCTCGTAGGGGCTGGTCACTTCGTTGCCACTGGCGCTGGCACCGGAGGCCGCGCTTGCCGGCGCCCCCTTCACCTGTCCCTGCGCCAACATATCGGTGGGGAAGCCCACGCTGACTAGTTTGCCGTCGATCTCCAGCGCAACGCGGGTGCGCTGCGCGTAGATGGCCTCGACGGGGACGGTAGCGCTCGTGGCTTCCGCGGAGGGACGGTAGTTGTGGTCGAGCCAGTCGGTGTAGATGCCGGCCGCGGCATCGGCATCGCCGTGGTCCACGAGGACCTGGGAGGAGACCATATCGCGGTGGAAGGGCAGGACGGTGCGCACGCCCTCGATGTCGAATTCCTGGAGGGCCTGCTGTGCGCGCTTCAGCGCGATCTCGCGGGTCGGGCCCCATACTAGGAGCTTGGCCACGAGCGAGTCATAGTAGGGCGGCACGATGGAGCCGGAGCGTACGCCGGCGTCCACGCGGATGCCAGGGCCGGTTGGTGGCTCGAAGCGCACAATGGTGCCCGGGCAGGGAGCGAAGCCGTTGAGGATGTCCTCGGCATTGATGCGGAACTCGAAGGCGTGGCCGTCGGACACGGGGTCTGAAGCGTCTGAAGCGTGCGCTTCAGACGGGGAAGAGGTATCTGACGCGGGAGCGTCAGATAGGAAAGACAAGGGCTCGCCCGAGGCGATGCGGAACTGCTCCGCAATGATGTCCACGCCGGTGACCATCTCAGTCACCGGGTGCTCCACCTGCACGCGGGTATTGACCTCGAGGAAGGAAATCGTGCCGTCCTCGGAGACGATGTACTCGACGGTGCCTGCACCGGTGTAGCCGACCTTCGCGCAGATGGCGCGGGCACCTTCGTGGATGCCGGTGCGCTGCTCGTCGCTAAGCGCAGGCGCCGGGGCCTCCTCAATGAGCTTCTGGAAGCGGCGCTGCGTGGAGCAATCGCGGGTGCCCAGCACGGCGACGTTGCCGTGCGTATCAGCCAGAATCTGCGCCTCCACGTGGCGCGGGTGGGTCAGGAACTTCTCCACGTAGCACTCCGCGCGCCCGAAAGCCTCCTTGGCTTCGCGGCCGGCGGAGTTGAACGCGGCCTCGATGTCCTCGAGGTTCTCCACCACCTTCAGACCGCGTCCGCCGCCGCCATAGGCAGCCTTGATGGCGATGGGCAGGCCGTGCTCCTCAGCGAAGGCTCGGGCTTCCTGCCAGTCATCGATGGGATCGGAGGTACCCGGTGCCAGCGGGGCACCGACCTCCTCGGCCACGCGGCGCGCAGCAATCTTGTCACCGAGCAGCTCGATGGACTCCGGCGAGGGACCAATCCATGTCAGGCCGGCCTCGGCCACGGCGCGGGCAAAGTCGGCGTTCTCCGAGAGGAAGCCGTAGCCCGGGTGAATGGCATCCGCGCCTGCGCGCACGGCGATATCGAGGAGTGTTGGGATATTCATGTAGGTATCCGCCGCAGAGTTACCGGGCAGCGCGTAAGCTTCGTCAGCCACCTGGGTGTGCAGGGCGCCGGCATCGGCCTCGGAGTAAATGGCGATGGAGCGGATGCCCAAGTCACGCGC
Organism: Corynebacterium sp. HMSC074E01; assembly: GCF_001808885.1. Lineage (NCBI taxonomy): Bacteria > Bacillati > Actinomycetota > Actinomycetes > Mycobacteriales > Corynebacteriaceae > Corynebacterium > Corynebacterium sp. HMSC074E01. The sequence goes on along the minus strand of NZ_KV794846.1, from coordinate 150,413 downwards.
GGTGCGGGCGATACGGACGGCGATCTCGCCGCGGTTAGCAATAAGGACTGCAGAGATCATGGGTGGTTGTTCCTTTACTAGTGTTTAAGCGAGTTCAAAGCGGACCGTCGCTCCCGGCGGGAGTTGCGCGGCAATGTCAATATCTTCTTCGAGGACCGTGGCGATGACCGGGTAACCGCCGGTCACGGCGTGATCACGGAGGAAAATCACGGGTTCGCCACTCGGCGGTACCTGGACGGAGCCGGCCACCATACCCTCCGAAGCCAGCTCGCCCTCGCGGGCGCGGCTTAAGCTCACGGAGCCCTCCGGGCCGACCAGGCGCACGCCCACGCGGTTGGACTGTGCGGTCACAGTCCACTCGGTGGCCAGGAAGGCCTCCAGGCTCTCAGGAGTAAACCAGTCATCGCGCGGACCGAGCACGCAGCGCAGCACGCCCTCGGTCTGGCCGTGCGCGCCTTCGCGAACGCGCATCGGGTTGCTCAGCTGGGCATCGGTCATCGCGGTGGAGCGGGGGAGGACACCGATTACGTCGCCAAGCCGCACTGGTGCAGGCCCCAGCCCGGAAAGCACATCGGTGGAGGCCGAGCCCAGCTCTGCATCCGCCACGATGCCGCCGCGGATGGCGATGTAGTTGCGCAGGCCTACCGCCGCGGGATCCACAGTCACAGTCGAACCAGCCGTGACGAGCACTGGGCGCGCGAGGTGCACCGGCATATCGTCCAGCAGGACGCGGGATTGGGCGCCGGTGACGCACATGACGGCGTCGGTCAGCGCGCGCAGGCGGATGCCGCCGATATTCTCCAGCACGGTGGCACCGCGGGGGTTACCCACCGCGACGTTGGCGGTGGCCGCCGCGGCTAGGTCGGCTGCACCCGAGGGCGTAACACCCAAGTTGCCGCGGCCGGGGCGACCCTGGTCTTGGAAGAGCGTGAGCAGCCCGGCATCGAGGACCTCCAAGCGCGGCAGGCGCGCCGGTGTGCGGCGGCCGAAAGGCGTGGTCGACACAACATCTGGGAGCGAGCTCACCGCGCGGTAGCGCACGCGGTCGCCTGGCTGGACCAGCGCTGGCGGGTGGGCATCAGATTCCCACATCGGGGTCGAGGTAGTGCCCAACAGCTGCCAGCCGCCAGGGGAGACGCGCGGGTAGACCGCAGAGAAACCGCCAGCAATACCGACGGCACCCGCCGGCACTGCGGTGCGCGGGGTGGCGCGGCGCTCGATGTTGAAGTTCTGTGCCGGGTCCGCTGGGGTGCAATAGGTAAAGCCGGGTGCGAAGCCGCCGAAGGCCGCGAGCCACTCGGTCGACGTGTGCCAGTCAATGAGGCCTTCGCGTGACATGCCCATCAACTCGGCGGCCTCGTCGAGGTCTTCGCCGTCATAGAGAACGTCGATCTCCACAAAGCGCGGATCCTCGCCCGCCTGCGCGGTGGGGTGGAAATCCTGCAGTTTCTCGGCGGCAGCGGCGGCGGAATTCGGCGTGGCAAAGGTCAGCAACAAGGTGGTGGCTGCAGCAATGGCATCGACTTGGTCCTTGAGCGGATTGGCGTCGAGGGCCGCGTGCCACGCCATGACCTGGGACAAGTCCTCCAGCTCTACGAGCAGCGCGCGTGTTCCTACGGGGTGAATATGCATCAGATAGCGCTCCGAGTCTCAATCCCGCGCGCCTGCAGTTCCTTGACCACACCGCGCAGCAGCTCTACCGCACCGGGCGAATCACCGTGCGTGCACACCGACTGGGCATCCACGTTGAGCACGGAGCCGTCGATGGCCGTGATGGATCCGGTTTCGGCGACCTCGAGCACGCGCTTGACGACGTCCCCCTCATCACCCATCCCCGCATTCGCCTCTCGCCGCGAGACGAGCGTGCCATCGGGGTTGTAGTTGCGGTCAGCGAAGGCCTCGCGGATGACGGTGAGTCCCTTCTGCTCGGCGATGTCGACGGCGATGCCGCCGGGCAGCAGCATGACGGGCAGATCACCGAAGGCCTTGATGCCGTCGATAACGGCGTGGGCTTGGGCTTCGTGGTGGACGATGGTGTTGTACATCGCGCCATGCGGCTTGACATAGGCAACGCGGGTTCCGTTGGCCTGGGCTAGGGCTTGGAGGGCACCGATTTGGTAGGTGACTTCGTCGGCAAGCTCCGCAGGGGCGTAATCGATGAAGCGACGTCCGAATGCTGCTGGGTCGTTGTAGCCCACGTGCGCGCCGACGGTGACTCCCGCTTCCGCGGCCGCTTTGAGGGTGCCCGCGATGGAGTGCGGGTCGCCGGCGTGGAAGCCAGTGGCGACGTTGGCCGAGGAGACGAGCTGGAGCATCGCGGCGTCATCGGCCACGGGGTTGCCGGCGGTGGTTTCGCCGAGGTCAGCGTTGAGGTCTATGTGCAGCGCGCTCATAACAGGAGGACACCTCTTCTGTAGTTCCCAAATTGTTGAACAATCTATGGGTGCCTAGTGTAGCCCGCATCACGCCACTTTGTGAAGTGTGTCCCTCATCTGTGTAGTTGTGGGAAGTGAACGTACCCCCATCGCGACGGCGATGGGGGTACGGCTGTCTGGTGCTGTCACTGAGATGTTGCTGGGGGAGTGTGGGGTAAAACGCAAAAGCCGCGTTCCTCTGCCTTGAAAAAGAGGAACGCGGTGTGCGGAGCCTAGTGCTTAGGCGAAGAACTTGCGGCGAGCGGCGAAAGCGCCAGCAGCGATCATGGCTGCGAAGGCGAGTGCAGCGAGGCCACGAGCGACGGTGTTGGAGCCGGTCTCAGCGGAGATACCGCGGGACTGTGCCGGTGCCTGTGCGGCGGTGTTGTCAGCAACCTGGCCACCCTGAGCGATGACCTCGTCCTTGTTGGCGTTGAGCATTTGCTCGGAAGCGGCCTTCTCCTCAGCGGTCGGGGTGCCCTGCTGTGCAGCCTCCTGGGACTTCACGTAGGTCTTGCCGTCCTGGGACAGGTACCAGGTCACGCCACCGATGACGAGGGCTGCCGGCAGAGCCAGCCAAGCCAGCTTCTTCTTGTCGAAATCGGACTCGGAGGAGGAGTCCTCGTCTTCCTCGACCGGAGCTTCGTCTTCAGGAGCGTCCTCTTCGGGAGCCTCCTCTTCAGGATCCTGCTGAGCCTGCAGCTGCTCCCAAGCCCACTGTGCCTGCTCTTCGGTCAGTTTGGTGGTTCCGTCCAGCTCGCCGTCCTCGTTGCGGTGCGCGTAGGTACCGTCGGCCTGCCTCTGGTAGGTCACGCCATCGAGTTCAAACTCGGCCGGGGCCGGAATCTGGGCAGAGGCAACGGCGGTGCCGCCGAGTGCGAGGGAGCCAGCCAAGACGGCTGCGGTCAGAGTGCGGTTGATGCGCTTCATAAGTTTCTCCTTGTGAGGATGGTGAGAGTGATTCGATCCAACGTGAACCACAATAGTCACAACTTTCACATCGGCCACAAGGTTTGGAGAGTTTGTTTCGCTAGCATGACGGTCGCTTATCGCGTTAATTGAACTGCGTGTTCGACATGTGGAAGCTCGCTCGATTGGGCCCATGGTGTCTGCTGACCTGCAGGAATATGCGTAATGAAAACAGGCGAACTGGGAAAATGTTCGATAAATGTGTGGCGAGCTGGCCATCCCCCTCTATGGGGGTATGTCGGGTGGATCTAGCCTTGGTCTGCGGCGGCTTCAGGTGTTTCAGCTACGCCTTCAAACTGCCATCCCACCACGGCATTGCGCACCGCCGCTGCTAGAGGGTTGGCTGGCTGGATACAGCTGATGGTGAGCAAGCGGCCGGGCTGGGCATCGGCGCCCCAAATGCTCTCATCCTGTTCGAGGCCTTCCTTTGAGGGATCGTGCAGATCCGTTGCGGTGTACACCAGCCACTGATCCCCGGAGTTCTGCGTGCGCAGGTAAAGCTTGTCGCCTAAGGAAGCCTTGTGCTCATCTGCCCGGCCGTCATAGAGATTATTAAAGACTGCCGGTACGCCCGCGCCGGTATGGCCGGCGATGACCACGATGTCCTGAGCATCCGTACCGGGAAGTGAATAAGGTTTATCCTCCGCCGTGTAGGTGCAGGCCTTATTCATCGAGTCAGGGTTGATCTTGTTGTCTTTGATTCGGCAGGATCCTTCCTCGAAATCTGTGCGCACGTCAATCGCGGGGATGTACATTTCGATTGCGGGGGAGGGCTCGATGACTGCGGCGGGTTCCGTGACGACGTCGGCCGGTTGTGGCGCGGGTACCTCTGGTTCCTTATTGAACTTAAGCGCGGCGACAATCCCGATGAACACCAACGCCAGAATCAGGAGAACCCCCATCCCGCGACGGCTGGCAGGGATGCGAGGGCTTGTTGCTTGGTGCCGCTTTACGGTCTTTGTTGTCTTCTTTGGTGCCTTTCGCGTCGGCGCGGGTCGGGTAGGCGCCGACAAAGAAGCGGAGCGTCGTGAGGGAGTAGCGGCCGATGAAGAAGGTGCTAGGCGTTCTTGGCTGGGGCGGCGTCGTGGCCGGTAGGGCGGGCGCTCAGAGGTAGCATCCGTGCGGCCTTGAAGAGATCGGCTACGGCGTGCACGTTCAGCACGAAGATCAATACGGATTCCTTCTTCTGGCAGGCGGTAGTTATCGCGCTGTGCCGAGTAGCGAGAATCCATGGTGAGCTCCTGAGAAGAACGATAATTAGAAAATTACAGTACTACTCAGTAAGTGACTAGTCCGTAAGTACGCGTCATCAATCGCTTGTTACCGAAGTCCATCCAAGGGCTTCCGCTCACTGGCGAGCTGAAAGCGTAGTGCGTAGGTGATGAGCCAGTGAGTGGACATGAAGTGGCCGTCGACAAGCTGTGGTTGCGCACTGGCCGCCAGCGCTTGGGCGCGCGGCAGGACGGAGGCATCGAAATGCTCGGCGAGTTCAACGAGCATCCATGCCCTGGTCAGTGCCAGTCCGTGGCGGTGGGCGAGGAGGCCATCGGTTGGATCGAGCACCTCTGGGATTGTGGTCAAGAAGTCCAGCGCTTCGGAACGACGGGGAAGAAAGCCATCAAACCAACGCGGGAAATCCGGCAGCACGCGGGACATGAGTAGTGCTTCAGATAGTCCGTTGGAGAGGAAATCGTGCCCGGAAAGCTCCCAGTCCAGTGGGTAGTCGCGGTCATTGCCGAAAAGGCGGACGGCAGCCTCGCGCACCGAGCTCGCCAGTGAATCTAGCCTGATCTTCTCCGCGGCCTCGAGAATGAGGAAAAGGCTGAAGGCGGTATTGGAATGCATGCCGTGGCGCACCGGTTGGTTGAGCGATTCAAGCCAGTCGTGGCAGTGCTGTGCGGTTAGTTCAACGAGTTTGTCCATCGCTTCACTCGGGCGAACCGAGGCGAGCTGCAACAACCAAGCGCGTCCATAGGGCATCTCATACCCGGGGTGTTCGACAAGGTAGTTGTATTCGACGGTGAGGGCTTGGGGGCTGAGGCGATCGTCGAGAAGCGCGGCAAGACTGGTGGGGGATTCCGGTCCGAGAACCTTGTTTAGTAGCGCGCCTGAGTACTGCATGTGGACGCTGGAGTGCCAGTCGAAGCAGCCGTAGAAACTGGGGTGTAGCTCGCGTGGGCGCACGGTGCATTCATCCGCATTGGTGCTCGTGTGGTGCATCGCGGCGGGAAATTCGCGCTCGAGTGCGACCACAATTGCTTCCGCCCAGGCGCTGGCACAAGTTTCTAGCGTGGTCATGCATCAAGTATGGCAAAGCTGAGAGTACCGCTGCAGCGCTCGGCAGATTCCGGTGTGGAACCGGACTCGAATAGATTTTCATAGGTTCGAGGGTCAAGACTCGGCCGGTAATCGTAGAGAAACTGCGGAGAATGCCGAGTATTCCGCTGGAGAGCATCCAAGATTTTTAGGAGTGCGAATGGACTTCGATGTGCTCTCTTCTCCGTTTGCCGAGAACCTCGTGGAAACGGTGGAGCTGCGTGAAGCCCGGTTATTGCGGAAAAGGACTTTTACGATGTTGTATAGTCTCATTAGTGAGCTCGACAGGAGACGGGCAGACAATGAGTCGGAGGGGGGTAAATAGTATGCCGGCTTTTCTCATCAAATATCACCGTCCAACGGGTGCACTGAACGTCACCGAGTTTGGATCCCTCACTGCGGTAACTCTTGCCCGTCACGACCTCGATCAAATCAACGACAACCAAACGTTGAACTCGTTGCCATTGGCGCTGAGAGCCTAGAGTCCGTCCGGCACACGCACGCGCGCTACTTCTTCCGCGAGAGGACCGCACCGCCGTACCCCTCCGTGGCTTAAAGCTAGAAGCATTAAAAGCGCAGTTGGTGAAAGCTAGCTGCGAAGGATTTTCTCCATGGTCTTTCCTTTGGCTAGCTCATCAACGAGCTTGTCCATGTACCGAATGTTTTGCATCAGTGGGTCCTCGATGTCCTGGACACGGTGCCCGCAGATGCTGCCGGTGATGAGGCAGCGGGATGGGTTCAGATGCGGGGCCTGCTCGAAGAATTCCTCGAGGGTGACCTTCTCTTCGCGGACCCGCTCCAGCCCCTCAACTGAGTATCCGGTAAGTCAAGTGATGACTTCGTGGAGCTCGCTGACAGTCCTGCCTTTGCGCTCTACCTTCTTAATGTAGTGCGGATAGATATCGGCGAAGGGCACGGAAAAGATGCGGTGAGACATGGGTGCAGTATATCGGTGGGCCTCATGGTCCGGGGAGGCCGTTCATTGCCGTTCTGTAATGTTCCCGCTGCCGTTTGATCACGCTGTGAAACGCCAAAAAGAGGGCACCCGCAGCCATCTCGAAACGGTTTGGGTGCCCTCTTCTCTGAGGCCTGGGGAGGTGAGCTAGTTCCAGACGGGGGCGCTACCAAGCTGCAGCTCGGAGTAGCGCGCCTCCGGAACGGTGGCGGAGTAGGGCTTGCCCACAGCCTCCCATTCCTGGTCGGTATTACAACGCACGTCCTGACCGTCGGTATCGAGCATGGTAAAGCCCCACACCAGCTTGCCCTGGGAGTTCGCCGGCAGCGTGTACGGGCCAACCTCCTGGTTCAGCTTCCAGTGCTGCTCGTGCACGTAGTTGAAACCGTAGGTCTGGGTCAGCACCTTGGCCAGTTCGCCCTCGCCCTTGATGGAGCCGGAGACCTCGATGGTCTGCGTGCGGGCCTGGGTCACGGTGTGGCTGACCGGCACGGGCTCATCATTGCGGTTGGCCACGCTGGTGGCATCGGTCTGCTTGAACCAGCGGCGTGTGGCGGTGACATAGGTGCCGTTCTCACCGGGTGTTGCGCAGTGCGTGCCCGGCTTGAAATCATCATTCCAACGCTGCGGCAGCTCGAAGTCCCCGCCGAAGTCCGCGGCGTGGGCAACGGGAGCGGCCGCCAGCAGGCTCAGCGCGGCACAGGCGCTAGCGAAGGTGCTCGCGATGGACTTCTTCAGCACGTCTTAGCCCCAATCGTTGTTGTCGCGGGTGGAGACCTCCACGTGGCGCTCCTTCGGCAGGGTAGCGGTGAAGGTCTCGCCGTTGGCCTGCCAGGTGTTATCGGAACCGCAGATGGTCTTCTGGCCTTCGAAGTCGGAGACAACCCAGCCGGCGCGCATGACGGCGGTCTTGCCCGGGGCGATGTTGTACGGACCGACCTGCTCGCCGACCTCATAGGACTGGGAATCGGTGTAGCTGGAGGAGAAGGTGAAGTTGATCAGATCCAGCAGCTTGAAGTCAACGCCGGCGGAAACGTTCCAGGTCTTGGTCTTGGTTTCCTTGATGGAGCGGGTGACCGGCAGCGGCTCGTCGTTGTAGTTGGACACGGTCCAGGAGCCGGCGGAGCCGTCGAAGTAGGTGCGCTTGATCTTAACGGTCTGGCCGGTGTCACCCGGGTTGGTGCAGTGCTCACCGATGGTGGTCGGGTTGGCCGGGCCCAGGTCACGTGCCGGGAGGGCGTTAGCGGCCGGGGTAGCGATCAGGCCGCAGGCGATGGCCACGGCGGCGGTGGTGGAAGCAATCTTGGTCTTGAACATGGTGATTTCTCCTTGGGATTAAAGGTGGATTAGTAGATGGTCTGGGTCGGGACCGGGAGGTCGCGGTACTCCTCCGGAGTGACGTCTTCGGTGCGGGTGGAACCGTCCTTGCCCGTGATGGTGGCCTCCGCCCAGAAACCGCTGGGAGCGGTGGTCTGCTTGTAGTTGGAGGTCAGGCTGTACTTTCCGTCCTTGCCGCAGTGGATTTCGCGGTAGTTGATGCGGGTCATGGTGGTGCCGTACTCCACGCGAACGCGCTCGCCGGGAGCGAGGTCGACGTGCTCGAGCTCGGTTCCCACCGGCATGTAGGCACGCTTGACCGCGCCGACGGATTCCAGCCAGCCCTTCGGGATATCCCCGCGGTTGCCCTGCCAGTTGGTGTAGGGCGAGTGCTCCGCACCGACGACGAAGTCAGTGACCGGCGCATACTCGTAGTCACCCTTGGACCAGTTGAGGAAGTCCGTGGAGTAGCCCGGCTTGCGGAAGCTCGGCGTCACGGCAGTGATATCCAGCGGGTACCAGGAGCTATCGCCGCTCTCGCAGGTCTCTCCCTCCTTCGGCCAGGAGGGGTCGCGCTGCAAGTCCTCGGAAGGCTGCATGATTTCATCCTTCTTCGGGTCCGCGATCTTCTCCAGGCTGGGGCCGGATACGGAGGTGTAGTTGCCTTCGATGGGCTTTGAGTTCGCGCCCGGGGAGCGGGAAGGAATCTCCATGGCCAGGTCCGAAATGGAGCCATCGGCCTTGATGATGTAGGCAAAGGCATAACGCTCGGCCGGGCCTTTGCCGCGGATGACGTTGGCGCCGGGGAGGTTCTCCAGACGGTCGTCATTGCAACCGACGAACATCGAGATGAAGTCTTTTTCCACCACGCCATATTCCACGCGGAAGGATTCGCCCGGCTTGAGCGTGATGGGGCCGAAGGTTTCCTTCTCCTGCCAACCGTTGCTCAACTTCAGGCCGATATCGGACTTGGCGGTGGTGTCCCACCCGGAGGGCATCGCGGCCTTGGAGTTGGCCTCAATCTTGTGGTTGGTGCCGGTTTCCACCGAGGCGGTGTAGGGCACCTCTTGGTCAGTGGTGTTCTTGAACTGCAGGGTGCCGTCGCTCAAATAACGGCGTCCGGTTTCTGCGAAGTGCCACTCGGGAGTGGCGTTGTCTTCACCTGCTGCGCTGCAGCTCTTGTAGAGGTTGGTGATGGGGTAGGCCTGCGGCATGGGCGGAATGCTGGCCGCCTGTGCTGCGGGCGCGATGAAGGCCGCGGTTGCCATCGCGGCAGTAGCTGTCAGCGGCGCGAGCGCACGCAATCCCTTGATGTGCACCTGGATACCGTCCTTAAAGAATCTCAAAGAATGATGTGGAACTAATTTAAGCCTGAAACAATCCTAGGCGTCAGAAGCGCACTCCTAGGAAAAGGAGGAATGACTTTTCTTAGGCCGGTGGGGAGGTTAGCGATGCCAATATGATGACTGCCAGTGTTTTGACCTTTCGTGCACCATAATTTGGTCGACCCTATGTGGGGGAGTTGAAAACCTACAGTTTTCTGTCAAACCTGCTGGCAGTGGGCTTCACTCTGTGTATCTTCCACCGTGAGATTGAGGGGGATGAAGGGTATTGCCATGTCCGCATTTCTCACCCCGGGGTGAGAAACGCGCGGAAGGCACTATGGTGCAAATGGCGCTGCGCTTGGCGACGTCCCCCTCGTCTCCCTCGCGGTCCTCTCTTATGTAGGGCAGGGTGTGTGCTGGGTGATGCGAAAGTATATTCCCATAGGGCTGTTAATAATCCACCGCATCGCGAACAATCGGACAGGTCATGCAGTGCCCGCCACCGCGCCCGCGGCCTAGTTCCGCGGAGCCGATTTCGACGACCTCAATGCCGGCAGCCCGCAACTTCTTATTGGTGTGCTTGTTGCGGTCATAGGCCACCACCACGCCGGGCTCAATGGCCACGACATTGTTGGCATCATCCCACTGTTCACGGGCGGCGGTATAAACATCTCCGCCGGTTTCGATGACCTCGAAGCTTCCAATGCCGAGTGCCTGTGCGACGACTTCAAGGAAGGAGTCGGTGGGTAGTTCGACGTCGAAAGGCGCCGTGCTCGTCGAGGGATGCAGAACGATGGGCCGGATGGTGTCCACAACCTTGGGGTAGGCGGTGACCTTATCCGCATCCAGGAAGGTCAGGACGGTATCCAGGTGCATCGAGGCGCGGTCGGCAGCCATCGCCGCGATGATGATCTTCTCCACCGCGCCTTCCTCGAAGAGCCGCATGGCCAGCTGGCTCACACCTTGCCACGTGGTGCGCTCACCCATGCCGACGAGGACGATGCCCTTGCCAATCGGCATGATGTCGCCGCCCTCCAGCGCTGCCAGCCCCGGCTCCTCATCGTTATTTCCGTACCAGAACTGAAAATCTGCCTGCGCAAACCGCGGGTGATAGTTGTAGATAGCCCGTGTTAGGAGTGTTTCCTGGTGGCGCGCCGGCATGCGCATTGGGTTGAGCGAAACCCCGCCATAAATCCAGGCCGAGTTATCGCGCGCGTACTGCGTATTGGGCAGCGGGCGCAGCGCAAAAGCGGAAGGCCCGTAGACCTCGCGCATGGCGTCGATGGTGCCGTGGCCGAGACCTTTCGGAATCTCAGCGAAAGGCAGCCCGCCGATGAGGAGCTCCGCCAGGCGCGCGTTGGACATCTCGTTGAACCAGTGGCGCAGCTCGCCGCCGATGCCCACGCCAACGTTCCTATCCAACAGCTTGAAATCCAAGATGAAGTCACGCCCGCCCGGGGTGGCTAGCGTTTCCTCCAGGAGGGTGTGCATCTCCAGCACCTCGACGCCGTAGCTGCGCAGCTTGGCGACGAACTCCGCGTGATGCTTCTTGGCTTCGTCGACCCAGAGGACGTCGTCGAAAAGCAGCTCCCCACAGTTGTTGGGGGTCAGCCGTTCATGCGCGAGTCCCGGCGCACACACCATGACCTGGCGGAGCTTGCCAACCTCGGACCACACGCCCAGCGGGGGAGTTGTCATCTGCGTGAACCTTTCTTTGCGTGCGGTGCACCGTGTTAGCCACGTGTGTAGTGAGTGGCAGCACCGCAAGAGCTGATTGTGAACTAGATGACAATTCTAAGATGAGTTTGAACTTTTTCAAGCTTCCGAGGGTGAGGAAAGTCCACGTAGATGCAGTTTTTGCGGCTGTGTGCATACTATTATCTGCGTTTATTCACACGGTCCTGGCGCGCACGTGGTGCGGTTCCATGCAGAGCTTGCCGACGTCCGTCCCTCCACCACTGCGGTAACATCGACGCCGAGGCCATCGTGCCCTAGCCGGAGGCTGGATGAATAAAGACGGAGGGAATGAAAACTCTGCGCGAATAGTAGAAAGGGGAAATTTTCTCATGCTCTCCCATGACCCGTTGCGCGAATCCCACCCAAAGAGCTTTTGAAGCCTTGTGAAGTTTACGAATTTTGTGAATTCTTTGAAGTTTGTGAAGAGCTTTGAAGTTTGAAAGAGGGGCCGCGCCGCTAGGCAATGGGAAGTAGCAGCGCGGCCCCGGAGTGATAGGGAAGAAGGGCGGATTCCGTCTTCCGTGTAGGGGAATCTTTGACATTAGGAGTGGAGCTGGACATGGCTGCGCATGATTCGAACGCGCGGGTCGAACGTCCAGTTGGACGAAACGGCAAACTAGCACGTGCACGGTCAACAGCATTAATGAGCAACGTACTGTAAACGTATGGCTCAGGACGCTTTGGAACCTATATCGCAACTGCCCCGCGGCGAGTTCGCCTTCCCCGGCCCGCTTCGCGATGCCCTCGTCACCGCCATCCTGGACGGCACCAAGACCACCACGACGTCCTTGCTGGCTGAGTACCCGCGCGACCATGACCCGCGTGAGGATGTGGGCACCTTTGAGGCCGTCCTCGATTCACACGACAACGTGGTGTGCGTCATCCGCACCACCGAGGTCTACGCGTGCCGGCTTGCGGACGTCAGCGACGAGCACGCCATCGCCGAGGGCGAGGGATACGCCGATGCCAGTGAATGGCGCGCCGGGCATGAGCAGTTCTGGCGTTCACCCGAGTTCGTTGAATATATCGGGGAGCTAGATATCAACGATGACACCCAGGTGGTGTGTCAGCGTTTCACCATCGACTCGCGGTACCCGACTAGGGGTTTGGTGCCGTGGCACGCCGAAACCTAGGAGAGTCGGTACACCTCGTAGTCATCCGGCACGCCCGCACCGGGGACGTGCTGAAGTCCAAGCTTTAGGGCTAGCGCAATCGACGCCTCGTTCGTGGGGTCGATGATGGCGACGACGGGGAGCTGAGGGAAACGCTCGCGCGCACTGGCAATCGCAGCGGCTGCGGCCTCCTTGGCATAGCCCTGGCCTTGCGATTCGGGTGCGAAGCGGTAGTAGAGGTTGAGCACTTCTTCACCGGCTTCTTCGCTATGGCGCACACCGGTAAAGCCTATGGTTGTGCCATCGAGTGTGGACACCACGTAGTATCCCAGTTGCTTTTCACTCCAATTCTGTTGCCACGAGCGTGCTAGCTCCACGGCTTCCTCCCTGGTCTTCATGGCTAGTTCAGGGCGGTGCTCGTAGGTGCGAGCATCCGAGTGAATAGCAAAGACGGCATCAATGTCGGCATCTCTTGGTGCTGACAAGCTGAGCCGCGGGGTGCGGAGAGTGTGAGCATCATTCATTGCGACTCCTAAGATTGAAAGCTACGGTCTGCCAAGGTTACCCAAACTTGAAACGGGTGGTGCAGTCGTTCTTGGCCGAAGGCTGCGCTGCTGCGCTGGTCGGCAAGGAACAGATGCTGCCTCAGGCTTCTGATAGGGGTTCCTCTACCAACTGGCCTGGTTCTTTAAGGGCTTCTTCCTCGAAGAATGACGAGTCTTCTACAGCGTTTCCTTCGCTGACATCGCGTTGGACCGTCTTCTTCAGGGCACCCTCGATGAGCGTGCAGAGTGATTCCCTTCGAAGCTCAAAGAACGCATCAAAGTTGTCGCTGCGCAGTGCTTTGGGTGAAATGAGGTGTCCGCGGAGAACGTCGTCCACGCCGTCGGCAGCGAAGCCTGATTCGCTCTCAACCTTGGACAAGTATGCCGACGGTGCGACGCCACCGATGACACGGTTGGTGCGTGCGCTCAGCGTCGTCTTGTTGACGATGGATTCGCGGCGCTCGTCATCAATTCCGTTTTTCTTGCACCAGTCCTTCGGGAAAATATGGTGAATATCCACGGCCATATCCCTGTACTGGAATGCGCCGAATTGTTTACCTTCTACCCAGTCAGTTGAGCCCTGTGCCATGATGAGCGCGGCAATGCCTTTATATGCAGCGGCATTGCGGGTGCGCAAGGAATGAAGGCGGGATTCAGCAAAAGTAGCGTCCTGCACGGTGCGCGGGGCGGTAGTTTCTTCACCCATCGCCCAAGCGGGCACCCCTTCGAGGTCACGCACGAAGCGTGTCTCAATGGCAGCGCCATAAAGCTCGCCCAAGACTCCGCTCCAGAACCACTGCGTGATTTTTTCTTTCACGTGGTGCTTGTCTGCTTCCTTGCCAAGGACAACGGCGATGGCAGCTAGCGGCACTAATTGCTTCGGGTAGGGGACATCCCTGAATCGATAGATGTGCAGGTCTGCGAGGAAGCCTGCTACCCAGATGAATCCTTGACGCAGGGCGTCACGCCAGGTGAGGTAGTCGTTCAACTCAAGCCTTAGAACGTCTTCCCTCTTGGCAGACAGACCGACTTTGCGGTTTCCCGAAGAATGCTTGCTTCGCTCAAGGGTCGTTAACATTGTGATTGCTTGGAGGAAGTCAGTGTTTTCCACCTTGTGGAGGACATCATGTTCTTTCCATAGCTCCTTGGTCTCAACCCAGTCATCGTTGAGGCGGAAATCGCGCTGGTACTTGTCGTAGTACTCGGCATCGCCTGCGAACACCGCCGTGAGGAGCTCAAAAACGTTGAGCGGGAGCCCGCCAACATTGACCTTTTCGAAGACGGTGGCCACCGCTGCCTTGTCGGTCTGTTTGTCTAGCTCAATTGCTGGAATCTTGTATTCGTTGATCTGGCGGATGATTCCATCGCTGAATGCGGTCATGAGCTCGGTATCGCCCAACTTGCCGAACCATTCGAAAAGTCCCATCTGATCAAGCAGTAGCGAAACGGGGATATAACCCGCTTCGTGTTGCTTCTCCATGCTGCTGAGATCAAGCACGATATCGCGGTTGAAGTTGGTTCGAATTATCCCATCAGCTGGCACGGAGATCACTGCCTCATCCAGCTCGAAGGGATCCTCAATAGACTTCTGGATATTGATGAAGTACCTGCGATCGAGGCGCTTGCCGCGTGAGTCTTTGGTGTGAACAACGCCGTCGCCTTTGAGGGCTTGGGTAAGCGATGTTAGTCGTTGCTGACCGTCGAGAAGCAAGAACTTGGGCTCGGAAGTAGCCGTAGCCTCGGTGCTCTCGATCGGGCGTGGCTTGAACCTGACCGAGGAGTTACCAGTTTCCAACAACATGATGATGCCCAGCGGATGCCCACGGAAAATGGTGATGAGGAGCTGACGAACACGCTCGTCTTCCCACTTATACTTTCGCTGGAAATCGGGGAGCTGAACCTCTCCGTTCTCGGTGGAGCGCATCAGCGCCGATAGTTGGTGCATGTTGGTGTTGAAACCCACCGGAGCCTCCTCTGTGGTGAATAGTCCATTCCAGCATGCCTCAAAAGCTCAAGGGAGGAGGAGAAAATGGAGCAGGTTTTGTGAAACCAGCTCCCGCTAAAGCGTTCGTGAGTCAGTGGAACATTCCAACCTGATTCCTGTACAAAGCTCTATTGGAAGGGTGCTGTGTTTAGCTATTACCCCGTGATGCGAAGGTGTCTGATACCTGAACCTAAAGTGTTCGCTAGACGGATTCTCCCAAACGAATAAGGGTCGGATTGTCGGTAGCGCCTGAAACTGAAGGATCTGCGTAGACAAAGTATCCCAATTCGTGGTTGTCCGGCACTTCATAGGCATACGATGCCTTCCCCGAGAAGCCGGGAGCGATTGAGTCGGAACAGTCAGGGTTCCCTGCGAGATGGTACAGATTTTTAACAGTTGTATATTCTTGTCCTTGGCTATTCATGAGCACCGTAAAGCCGTCAAAGCCACATGACAAATGAAGGGCTTTGACGCTCTCATTGGTAATAGAAGCGTTTACCCGAACAAACTTAGCCCCGTCGTGATCTGGGGTTAGAGCCTCTGAATCAGTGAGGTACTCGCGAGCTTCCTTTTTTATCCCTAGCTCACTGACTATCTCAACTGACTCTACTGTTAGACGGATCCCGTGGTTGGTAGATAATTCTCCCACTGAAAAAATGTTTTGACCTTCGTCTGTCGAAGACGGTGAATCATCCTGTCCGGTTAAAGTCGAACTTGGTGCAGTTGAGTGTAAGTTGGCTGGAGCCGCCGAGGAATTCTCGCCGGTGTTTACCCGTGCGTCGGTCGTTCCAGTATCCGCGAGTGTGATGGCGCCGAAGGTTAGAAGTGGACCTGCGATTAGTGAGGCGCCCAATGACCAAAGGGGTACCGGTTTCTTGAGGAAGCTTTGCTTCCTAACTGCGGGAACGTAGAACGGGTTTGAATTGTCATTTGCCATGTTTTATCGAATCATTCAGTGATTGGTTGTCGAAGGAGAGGGCACCCGTTGCCAAGCCTAATAGGGCCGCCGGTGGTGACATGAGGCGTAGCGATGGTTTCGCTCGGGTAGATAGTCAGTCTGAGCTTTTCGGCTCCTGCTGTAGACGAGAGAACGTCGTGATATAAATATCGCTTATTTTTCTTTTGGGTCAAAATCAAAAGCGTTAGTTCTCTGGAAATCTCACTCCAAGACGTCTCTACTGCGGCTTGAACTTGTGGATTGGATTTGACTCTGAAACTGCAGAATGACCATGTGTGGTGACGCTCAGGGAGAAAGTCCTGTGGGATCGATGCTGGGCGGCCGTACAACCTAGGAAGCGGCAGTTCTTGCTGCAGCATTTTCTGACTTTATTTTCTAGAACTCCTGAAGCTTCCTTAGAGTTAAAACCTGTCTGCGGTTTGGTCCTTCCTTTTAGTGGCGGAGTGTACGAATCCTACCGCCCAAAATTCTGCACAGCATACAGCTTGCTATCAGCACCGACGGCCATGCCGATGCCCACGGACTTGGCGCGGGGATCGAGCAGGTTCGTGCGGTGGCCAGGGGAGTCCATCCACAGCTGAACAACGCGGGCATCGGAGTAGTCGCTCCATGCCTGGAGAACATTCTCACCACCGGCTGGCAGGCCGGCGGGGTAGTGGGTCCAGTAGTTCGGGCGGTGACGGGTCTTGCCATCGCGGCTCAAGGTGTTGGCCCAATCTTGTGCCAAGTTGGTCAGATTCGGGTCAACACGCAGCGGTGCGAGGCCATTGCCCACGCGTTGGGCATTGGTTTGCTTAATAATGCCTTGCACACTGGCGGATGCGCGGGGAGCTGGAGCTGCCGGGCCGGCAGCGGAGGGCATGGCGTTGATGAACGCGGCTGGCGTGGAAGAGCCGAAGGAACTTACGGCCTGAGCAGGAACGTTGAGGGAGCCGGCGAAGAGTGCTGCGGCGGCAGCAATCGGGGCGACGATCTTTGTGGCTTTATGCCCGAATGAAAGGCGGAACATGGCTGGGCACCTTTTTCTACTTCAGGGGCTAAGTGGCGGCATTGTGGCCGCGTACCGAGCGGTACTTTCACCTAAAATTAAAGCTCCTAATCGGGTGGAAAATCCGTTTGACCAGTGGTTTTAAGCTTGTCTGTGCGTTTATATTGCTTCGCGCAAAATATAGTTTGCATTTATCCATCTGTGGGGAGGTGTTGGCGGAGGAGGCGTCGGCAAGCGCGGCGAAGAGCAGGCAGAAGGGCTGTGTGTGCTTTGTAGTGGAGATTGAGGATTAAGAAAATCAATCGAACCATTAAGGCGGGCTATCCTGACGGTGCCTGGTGGTTGCTGAATCGTTGCTAGGCTGATGCGCCATGGCACTCTTTGATGGGCCGCTGCTCTTAGATGGTGGCCTCGGAACCCACCTTGCAGCCCAGGGGCATGACATCGCAGGCCCGCTGTGGTCGGCGCGGGTGTTGCGGGAGAACCCCGCGCTCATTGAGTCTGCGCACGTGGACTTCTTCGCCGCCGGCGCTCAGGTGGCCACCACGGCCTCCTACCAAGTCACCTTTGATGTGCTTGGTGAAGAAGCGGAGAAGCTTCTGCGTCGCAGCGTCGGAGTGGCTCGTGGGGCGGCGCAAGTGGCCGTCGACAAGCGCGCTGCCCACGGTGAACTGCTTGTCGCCGCATCCATCGGTCCTTATGGTGCCGGTCCGGGGAAGGGGACGGACTATGACGGCGCTTATGATCTGCGCCGTGATGAGCTGCAGCGCTGGCATGCCCGCAGGGTAGCGGTACTCGCGGATACTGATGCCGACTTCCTTCTTGCGGAAACCATTCCCAACGTCGAGGAGGCCGCAGCACTGCTCGAACTCCTTGAAGCACAGCCTAAGCCTTTTGCACTAAGCATTACCGGCGCCATCGCGGCGGGCCTGGCGAAGCTCTCGCAGGTTATTGAGCTGGCCAACCAGTCACCCCGTCTGGGAGCCTTGGGCGTAAATTGCGTCAACCCATCGCAGGCATGCGGGGTGGTGGCGCACGTGCGCGGTGCTATCGATAAGCCGCTTCTGGCCTGCCCCAACAGTGGTGAGGTCTGGGATTTTAGTGCCCACGACTGGCAGCCTGCTCCGGCTAGCGAAATGAGCTTGCCCGAAGCGGCGTTGAAACTTCGCGCCGCAGGAGTCAACGTGCTGGGCGGCTGTTGCCGCGTTGGCCCTGCGGAGATTCGGCAGTTGCGCAAGGCCATCAGCTAAGCCGTCTGGTTAATGCCGAGACAATCCTGTGGTATGGGGATAGAGTGTTCCTATGAAAAAGTTTCCACTCCTCGCTGCAACCGCAGCGCTGTTCATCACCACACTGACCGTACCCGCCGCCAACGCCGAGCTGACCCAGACCGAGCGGGATCAATTCCGCACCGATCCCGTCGGGGCAGTTGCCTGGCAAGCCATCAAGGGCTCCTCGGAGTATGTGCGTGCCGACGGCAACACCATGATGGCCGCCTCCTTCTTCTCCATGACGCAGCCGGGGCAGAGCATCGGCATGCCGACACTCCAGAACTGCGCCGAGCGCGTCGGCTCCTCCTCGCCGGCGGGCGGCGTGCGCTACGTCGCGGCTGCCCTGTGTGCGACCTTCGACCCACAATCCCGCGGTGAGGTCCAGCGTGGCGACTTTGGCTACGGGCCACTGGGCTAAGCCGAACTGTGTTCAGCCGTGCTCTGTCACGTAGTGCATAGCGCCTAAAATCTGGTGGCGTGTGAAGGAGGAATGATGCGCAAACATGTCGTGATCATGGGAGTCTCAAGCTGCGGCAAGTCTACGGTCGGGGAGTTGCTGGCGCAGCACACCGGCCTCCCCTTTCAGGACGGGGATGACATGCACCCGGCGGCGAACATCGAGAAGATGGCCTCGGGGCAGGCGCTTGACGACGATGACCGGAAACCCTGGCTCGAATCCATCGGGCGCTTCCTCGCGGACCAAGAAGATGGAGCCATCGTCGGCTGCTCCGCGCTCAAGCATTCCTACCGTGAACTCATTCGGGCCGCAGCGCCAGATACGGTTTTCGTGCACCTGCACGGCTCTTATGATCTGCTCAAAGAACGCATGAGTAAGCGTTCTGGGCACTTTATGCCTGTATCCCTGCTTGATTCGCAGTTCGAAACGCTGGAGGAACTGCGCCCAGAGGAAGCAGGAGTAGTGCTCGATGTCAGCGCTAGGCCGGAGGAGCTGGCCGCCGCGGCGGCAAAGTACCTTCAGAGCTAGCTAAAGCAGCGCGGCGGCACCGTAGAAGATAAGGACAATGCCGAAGCCAATAGAGGAAATGAGCGCCTGGTTTACAGTCCACGTTCGCAGCGTGGTCGACACATCCATGCCCATGAGCCGGCCGACGAGCCAGAAGCCCGAGTCATTGACGTGGCTACCAAAGACGGAGCCAGCCGCGGTGGCCAGTGTGATGAGGACCAGCTGGATTTCGCTGAAGCCACCAGCTTCGACGGCGGGTGCCATGAGCGCGGCGGCAGTGGTGAGCGCAACGGTGGCTGAGCCTTGTGCCAGGCGCAGGGCTACCGCGATGAGGTAGCAGGCCAAGATAACGGGGACACCGAGGTTGGACATAGAATCCGCGAGCGCATCACCAATGCCGCTGGTACGCAGCACCCCGCCGAACATGCCGCCGGCACCGGTGATGAGGATGACGGAACAAATCGGTCCGAGCGAGGACTCCATGGTTTTCTCAATGACGCTCTTGTCTTCCCCGCGGCGCAACCCCAGCACGGCCATCGCTGCAAGCGCGGTGATGATGAGCGCGATCGGCGTTTGCCCCAGGAAGATGAGGAAGCGCACCCATGTAGCAGAAGGATCGACAACGCCAGCCGTTCCCAGCGTGCTCAACCCGGTATTGCCGAAGATGAGGACCATAGGGATGAGTAGGATACTGATTACTGAAGCCGGGGAGGCGGGGCGATCCGGCAATTCGGCATCGCTGACCAGCGCGCCGGTTATGGCCTCCTCAAGACGGTAGGGGTACTTCTTGCCCAGGTGGAGCCCGAAGCGGTAGCCGGAGAGATACCACGTGGGCAAAGCCACGAGGAGACCGAAGATAAGGATCAGGCCGATGTTCGCGCTGAAGAACTCACCTGCTGCGACGGGGCCTGGGTGAGGTGGCACGAAGACGTGCATGACGGAGAAAGCACCGGCCGCGGGAATGCCATAGGCCAGGACTGGGCCATCCAAGCGCCTGGCAACGGCAAAGATGACCGGCAGCATCACCATGAGGCCTGCGTCGAAGAAGATTGGGAAGCCCATAATGAGGGAAGCCACGCCCAACGCCAGGGGCGCTTTGTTTTCGCCGAAGAGTTTCACGAGGGCGTCGGCAAGCGTTTTGGCGCCACCGGAGGTCTCTGCCAAGCGCCCGATCATGGCGCCCAGGCCCACCAACAAGGCCACGGAACCGAGGGTCGAACCGAAGCCGCTCGTCATGGTGGGAACCACGCCATCCAGCGGGATTCCCGCTGCCAAAGCGGTGAGCGCGGAGACCGTGACAAGGGTGACGAAGGCGTGCACCTTGAAGTGGATGACGAGGATGAGGATGACGGCAATGGCCGCCACCGCAATTCCAAGTAGAGGTCCGGTGCCCAGCGTGGGCTCCCAAGTATCCATGACATTCATGAATGCTGATTTTACGTGTGCGCTGCGTGGTGATCTAGAGCTCACACGCTTCAGTTGTGTGCGGGATCGCCGGTGCTAGTTCACTCCGAGTGCCGGGCCCACCGTGGCCCAACTGATGGCTAGCTCCCGGCGGAACAGCCCCCACGTGTGGCGCCCGGCCGGAAGCTCGTAGTAGTCAAGATCAACGCCAGCGGCGGTGGCTCGCTTGGCGTAAAAGGAACTGCACCAGTAATCCAAGCGTTCGTTGAGGCCCAAGGCTGGGAGTGGTGAGTCCTCAATATCGACGTCAAAGTCTGCTGGGCCACCGCGGGAGACGATGACAAAGGTCTTCCGCCCCTTTTGTTGTTCGAGATTGAGAACCGGCGAATGCTGTGCCCATGCCGGATCCCATGGTGCGCCGAAAGAACGCGCTGGGTCCGTACCGTAGAAAGCCGCGCTTACCCATGCGAAAGACTGCGCAAGGATACCTGTGGTCGAAGGGCAGCCGGAGAAGGAACCAGCCACCTTAAAGCGCGGATCATATGTGGCGAGCTCCAGGGCTGGGCCACCCGAGTTGCTCACGCCCGCGATGCCGTCGCGGCCGTTGCCGTGAAACTCGGCGTCGATAAGCTGCGGGAGCTCCTTGGTCAGGTAGGTAGCCCACTTGTATTTTCCGTGGGTGTCATGGGGCTGCGACCAGTCGGACATCATCGAGCCATAAGCACCGCGGGGTGATACGACATTCACGTGCTTGTCGCGGAAGAACTCGGAAGCTCCTCCACCGTCCCACCACAGTGCGTCCTCGCCTCCACCAGCGCCGCCCAGGAGGTAATAGGTCGGGCGAGGCTGAGTATTGTCTAATCCTCCCGGAGGAAGAATGATGTCGTTGGTGATGACGCGGTCCATGGCCGGTGAATAGGCCTTAAGTTCCCACACGTTGTCTTGGATATGTCGCAGCTCGCGCAGTTGTGCCGGTGCGGTGGTCGCCGGTGGGCGCGTAGCGTCCGGTGCTACCGTCGGGATTCTCAATTGCTGAAGCAACTGCCCCCAGGCAGCGACGATATTGTCGGCAAAGAGTACTGGGGCTAGTGGGCCCAGTGCTATGGGATCGAGGGCACTGGAGTGTTGATCGATGTTGGCGATATCGCTGCTCATCGTATCCGGTGTTTGTGCGTGTGCCGGCTGCGTGTGAGTGGGGGAAAGGACCAGCCCCACAGAAAGAAGGACCGCGAGTGCGGTGCGAGAGAAATGCATTTGTTCACAATAGCCAACTAATTGTGTACCGCGAAATGCCGTCTGCGTTATGAGAGCCTCGTGAAAGAGTCTCTGGGCATAAAGAAACCCCGACCGCGCGTGGCGGTCGGGGTCCTCTCACTCTCTCATTGCCGGATGAAGCACCGGCGGGCTGTGCACTCTCTGCAGTGGGCGAGGGGTGTTGCTTAGAACAGGCCCTCAGCCTTCTTGCCGGTGTCCTTCACGGTGATCTCGCGGGAGTCAACGTTCTGGTCGTTGTCGGTGGACTTGTCACCGTCGAGGCGGGAAATCTGGGTGACCTCGATGTAGTTCTTCAGGCGGCCTTCCTTGGTGTTGCCGTCGCCGAAGTCCAGGTTGGCAACGCGAGCGGACTCGCCAGCGTTAATCGGGTTGGCCAGGGTGACCTCGAAGGAGCGGGTGGAGGTCTTCTCGTCGAAGCCCAGGTCGCGGATGTGCGCGCCGTTGGAGGAACGCGGGGTGATGAGGCGGTCAACGCCCTTCGGGCCCTCGGCGGTCTTGACGTCAACGCGGTACTGAACAGCCGGGAAGTCGCCGTAGTAGCGCTCGGTGCCGACGTTCTCCAGGCGGAGAGCAACGGTGCCAGCGAAACCTGCGTGCTTAGCGCCGGAGGTGGTCAGAACGGGCTTCAGGTCCAGCTTCTGCTTAGCCTCATCGGTCTTGCCGTTCTCGACGTCCTCCTGGACCTTCTTGTCGGCTTCCTCTTCCTTATTGCCCTCAGCCTCGGACACGGCCTTCTCCTCCGGAGCGACCTCGTTGTCCTTGATGACCTCAGCGTCAGCCTCCGGGGACTTCTCCTCCTCAACAACCTTCGGATCGTTGACGTCGGTGGTGTTCTGAGCGTCCTTGTTCGGAGCGTAGGAATCAGCGATGTCGTCGTAGAGCTTGACGCGAACCTCGTTCTTCATCGGCTGCATTGCGGACCAGAAGGTCGGGGTGGACCAGGTGCCGTTCGGCTTGCAGTACTGCTGGGTGCCGGTCATGTTCAGAACGCGGAAGCCGTAGGTGGCCTCACCGGTGTGGTTCGGCGGAACATCGTATGGGCCGATGGACTGGCCAGCCTCCCAGGACAGGGAGTAGGACGCAGAAGCGCCGAGCTTGGTGGCGATCTCGTGGGAGATGCCGAAGGAGCCCTCGGAGTTCTTGCCGGAGCCCTTGCCGCCCGCGTTCATGGAGGTGGTCTCGGTGCGGTCACCGTTGACGGACAGGGTGATGGACTGGGACTTGGACAGGTCCTGCTGCAGCGGGATGTCCTTCTTGGTCTGGTTGGTGGTGGAGATGGTGCCTGCCGGCATGAAGTTATCGGTCACCTTGTAGACCACGGTGCGGTGGTCCTCCCACGGGTTGCACACCGGGCGCGGGTTGAGCACGTTGGCCTTCATGTGGTCGGAGCCGTGGCTGGTGTGGACGATGGGGAGCTTGGCGTTGATGGCCGGGGTCTCCGGGTAGGACTCGGTGTGGGTTGCTGCGGATGCAGCCGGTGCGATGAGGGCGGTGCCTGCAATCGCGAGGCCGGCGATGAGGCCAGCGGTACGACGACGCTTGGTCATGGATGTTCTCCTGGATGAAAAATTATGGGGCAATGTGGTGACGCACCGTGGTGGCGCTGTGTGTGAGCTGTAGTGCCCAGTGCGTGACGTGTTGCAACGATAAGACGCTTTTCAGGATCACGCACCCTTAGAATTGTTTATATTTTTGCCCATTGAAGTAAGTGTTGATTGGGTGACCCTAGGGTGAACGTTTTGCTAAGAAATTTGCGAAGACCTTGGTTTTGTTCGATTAGACCGTATTCTGCGAAAACGTCTCTTTGACCGTTCGTTCACAAACTAAAGAATGACCCCATATAGGGGCGTATAGGGGGTGTTGGGTGGGGTGTCAGTGGGTAATTCTGGCCACCAGGGGGCGGGGGAATGGGCGCGCGGCGACGCGACGCAGGCTTAAAGGTTTCTTATAAAGGCCGGGTTAGTCTTCTTCGATCTCTGGGTCCTCTGAACGTGCCTGTTCGAAGACCTCCGCCGCTGCGCGCAAGTTGATGGTGCCGATGATGAGGCCGACGACGATATCCGGCCATGGACTTGCCCATGCCAGCATGAGCAGGCCAGCGCCAAGGATGAGGATATTGGCGGCGACATCGTTGCGTGCAGCCAACCATGCCCCGCGCGTGAGTGCGCTGCCGTGGCGCAGCTGCAGCAACAGCACTGCGCAGAGCAGATTGATGAGCATGGCGGCCACGGCCGTACCCGATAGCGTGAGTGGTTCAGGGACAGCGCCGTTGATGATCTTCCAAATCGCCATGCCATAGGACGCCACCGCCGGAATCAGGATGAGCCCGGCCAGGCCATAGCTTGCTTTGCGACGCCCCTCCACCGACCAACGCAGCGCTAACAACACGAGCGCATTGATTAGGAAGTCCTCGAGGAAGTCGGCGGCATCAGCGAAGAGTGAGGCCGAGCCAATGATGCAGGCGATGATGAACTCGGCGAAGAATCCGAGGAGGTTCAGCGCGGCTACCCAGGCGACAATGCGCCGGGCGTGAGCGTTCAGTGTGGAGGCGGAGAGATCATGCGACACGGCACCTGAGCCTAGTGGGCTTGGGTGCCGTGTCCCAACTTATTTTTCTTCTGAGCGGTGGTGCATTAGTCGACGATGGTGACGTCGTCCTCGCGGCGGTGCTTCTCGCCAGCGAAGCCACCGAAAGCCGTGATGAGCGCGGTAGTGGCCAAAATGATGATGCCCGGCGTAGAGCTAGGTGTGTCGTTGGAGGCGTTCAATGCGGTAGCGAGGAAAGGCAGCAGTCCCGATACTGCCGAGGCGATATTGGCGGAGATGGCCACCCCGGAATAGCGGACGTTGGCGGGGAAGACCTCTGAGAGCAGGACGCCCGAGACGGAGTAGGTGATGGTGACCAGGGACAGGCCGATGCAGACGGCAAGCGTGAGGAGTACGGCATTGCCGGTATCGATCATCGTCCACAGCGGCCACGCCATGATGGCGGTGGCCAGCGCGCCGTATCCGATAACGCGACCGGGGCCGATCTTTTCGCCGATGCGGCCGAAGATGATGTTGATGAAGATCTGGCACACAGCGCCGAGGAGGGTGGCGTTCACGACGGTCTGGCGGTCGAAGTCCAGCGTGGTTGTGGCGTAGGAGAGGACATAGGTGCTCATGACGAAGAAGCCACCAATGCCGAGGAAGGCCGCTGCGGAAGCAAGGCACAGTTGTGGGAAGTGCTGCGTGAAAAGTTCCTTCAGTGATCCTTGGTGCGCAGCCTCGTCGGCTTCTGCTTCCTCTTCGAGGGCTTTGTAGACAGGAGATTCTTCAGCCTTTGTGCGAATCCACAGTGCTACTCCAAGGAAGGGGAAAGCGATGAGGAAGGGAACACGCCAGCCCCAGGAGTTCACCGCGTCATCATCAAGCATGAGCACAAGCGCGAAGGCGCCGGAGGAGAGCAGTGTGCCGGCGGGGGAGCCGATCTGCACGAAGGCCGCGTAGCGGCCGCGCTTTTCAGCCGGTGCGTGTTCAATGGCCATGGTCGTTGCACCGCCCCATTCGCCGCCAACGGCGACTCCTTGAAGCAGGCGCAGGATGACGAGAGCGATGGGCGCCCAAATGCCAATGCTGTTAAAGGTGGGCAGAAGGCCGATGATTCCGGTGGCCACACCGATGACAACGATGGAGATGATGAGGGCTGGTCGGCGGCCCATCTTATCGCCGATTTGGCCGAAAATGACCGCGCCGAGCGGGCGGGCAAGGAAGCCCACGCCGAAGGTGGCGAAGGAGGCCAGGGTGGCGCCGGTGCCTGACATTCCCGAGAAGAAGAGATCGTTGAAGACGAGCGCGGCGGCGGTGCCGAAGAGGAAGAAGTCATACCATTCAAGGGCAGTGCCGACGAATGCGGAACTGGCGATGCGGAAGACGTCCTTTGACTCGACCTTGATTTCCTCGGCGCCGGATTCGGCCGAAGAGGCCGGCGGTGCATGGGTAGTCATATCGAGGTACTCCTTATGTGAAGTGCATTACCTTTTTATGGGACATTAGGCGCACATCACCCGCGAGTAAATGATCTGGAGGTATTTCTATGCATCGACCCACGACGCAACGGCAACGGTTGTGTCTGTGCACAAGTGCTATCGGTTTGTGCGGTGTAGCGCCAGCAATACTCGCGCGGCGTCCTTTGGGCGAGTGATATCAAGGCCGGTGAGCTCCGTGACTTGTCGAAGGCGGTTGAGCACCGTATTGCGGTGGCAGTGCAGCGCTTCGGCGGAGTCCTTGATGGACCCACAATCCAGGTAGGTGGTGATGGTTCGGTAGAGCGGCGCGTTATTAAGACGTAGCTCGGTGATTGTTTGCGTGAGCTCCGTAATGCCGCTGGCGCTGAAGTCAGCGATAGCATCCCCGGCGACGGCCCAGAGTGCGTCGGGTGCTTCGGTTAAGTGGTCCAGCGGGCCGGTGGCGTCAAAGATGCGCGGCGCTTGCTGCGCCGACGCGCGAACTCCGGCTAGGCCGATGACGTCCTGGAAGAGGACTCCGGGGATCTCTGTTAGTTCTGTGGTTGGGAGTCCGGCGGAATGCTCGCTGGAGCATTGCTCCTTGGGCCAGAAGGCCACAAACATCCCGCGCACACCGTGGCCGAAGGCCTCGCCGGAGGAGATGGGGTCGTCGAGAAGCGCGCGCAACTCCACCGCCGCGGTGGGGTGGGCCACCACAACGTCGAAGCGGCAGTCCTTGTCCACGTTGAGCGCGCGGGTGATTTCCGCAATGCCGAGCGTGCCCAGTGATTCGGCAGCAAAGAGCCGTTCCAAATGTCGGGCGTGGGCGCGGTGCACGTCGTGCTGCCCGCGCGCCTCTTCTAGGCGATAGGCATCACGCACCACCAGGTTGTACATCGTCACAACGGAATGCAGCTGGGTCACGTGGTCGATGAGCACGTCCTGGTCCGCACCGGCGGCCCGGCGTAGATGCTCCCAGAGGACTGTGAAGTCGAGCTGGATGGCGTCGATCAGCGTTGCTAGTTCCACGCCCTGGTGTGCGCGCCGCCGACCCAGGCTCTGCGCGTGGGTGCGCAGCTCTTCCTCATCCATCGCGCCGACCAGCACGTCGGTGATACGCGCAAAAACCTCGAAAGCGGTCAGGCGCAGCTCGTCCTCGCTCACCAGCGAGTCGCCATAGCGCCCCGAGCGAGTAAAGGCCGCGAGGAAATCCTCCACCAGCCGGGGGATGGTGCCATGGACCTCCGTGACGATGTCATGCCAGCGTTTCTCGTGCATATGCACAACGCTACACGGCGACCTTTGGTGAATTGCCCTCAATGTGGAGAAGTGTGTCACTGTTGCGTCTAGCATGTGGGAGCAAACACAGCGCGCGCCGCGTGCAATTTGTCGGAGAAGCATGAGAACTCAGGAGGACGCATGATCACGCGCATCGACAACGCCCACATCCTGACCCAAGATCCCGCGCGGCCGGTCACGGATGCGGTGGCCTTTGCCAACGGCCGCATCCTGGCAGTGGGAGAGGACGCCCGCGCCCTGCCTGCTGAGCAGACATGGGATGCCGGTGGGCGCACGCTCACCCCTGGCTTTAATGATGTGCATTCCCACACCGTGTGGTTCGGCCAGACGCTGTTGGAAGTCGACCTATCCCAGGTCACAACTCCTGATGAGGTCTATTCCGCCTTGCACGAGGCCGAGCCCAACCCCGATGGCTGGGTGGTGGCCGCAGGATTCCGGCCCTCCGGGCTCGATGCCCCGGTGAAGATCGCAGAGCTTGACCGCGTGACCGGCGGTGCTCCGCTGTTGATCAAGCACAACTCCGGCCACGCCTACACGGTCAACACCGCGGCCCTGCGCGCGGCGGGCGTTGACCCCGCCAACCCGCCCGAGGTAGACGGCGGCGAGTTCGTCCGCGATGCCGACGGGCACTGCACCGGGCTGCTCGATGAAAACGCCATGCGCGCCATCCAGGAGGTGACCCTGCCGGAATCCGGGGAGGAAATCGGCCGTGCCTTGGAACTGGCAACGCGCCGCTATCTCGAGCGCGGTCTAACCTCCGTCACGGATGCCGGGGTGGCCGGCGGCTGGATCGGGCACAGCCCGCGCGAGATTGCCGCCTACCAGAACGCCACCCTGCATACCCGCATGCAAGTGATGGTGACTATGGATGTGCTCCACGAGATTCCCGGACACGCCTCCGACGGCCCCGGTTGGGGTCTCGACGGCGGCCTGCGCACCGGATTCGGCGACGAGTGGCTGCAGGTCGGCCCCGTCAAGATCTTCAGCGATGGCTCCCTGCTGGGGACCACCGCCGCGCTGAGCGAGAATTACGCCTGCTGCTCCCATCACGGCTACTTCCAGGGCGACCCAGAACAGATGCGTACCCGCGCGCTGCAGGCAGCGAATTCCGGTTGGTCACTGGCCATCCACGCCATTGGTGATGCGGCGGTGGATTTTGCGATTGAGACGCTGGAGGAGGCCGTCGACAAGCATGGCGCGCCTGCGATGCCGCACCGCATCGAGCACGGCGGCGTGGTGCGGCCCGACCAGATTGAGCGCCTGCGCGGCAAGCCCATCGTGGT
This sequence comes from Corynebacterium sp. HMSC074E01, assembly GCF_001808885.1. Lineage (NCBI taxonomy): Bacteria > Bacillati > Actinomycetota > Actinomycetes > Mycobacteriales > Corynebacteriaceae > Corynebacterium > Corynebacterium sp. HMSC074E01. The sequence goes on along the minus strand of NZ_KV794846.1, from coordinate 122,311 downwards.
GGTGCCGCAGCCGCTGTTCATCCAGGCCTTCGGCGACGCGATGGCGGATGCCCTCGGACCGGAGCGAACCGCGTGGAGCTACCCGGGCAAGCGGCTTCTCGACGCCTCCCTCATCCTCCCCGGCAGCTCCGATCAACCCGTAGCCCCCGGCGTGCCGCTGGAGGTCATGCAGGCATTCGTGGAGCGGCGCACTGCCTCGGGCCGTGACTATGGGCCCAAGGACCGTCTGACCCCAGCTGAAGCTCTCTACGCCTACACCGCAGGTTCGGCCGCGGCGACGGGCTGGGCCGGACGCAAGGGGCAGGTGATGCCGGGGCAGCTGGCGGATTTCGTGCTGCTTTCCCAGGACCCGCTGCAGACTGATGACCTTTCCACCATCGACGTGGCCGCCACCATCGTGGGCGGCGAGCTGCGCTACGGAAGCTTTTAAGGAGTAGTAATGCGAGCAACCACCAACGAACAATTTCTGGCCGATTTCCAGGCCATGTCCGCCAACGGCGCCACTCCGGGGGGCGGCGTGGAACGCCAAGCAGCAAGTGCCGGCGATAACCTCAACCGCGCTTGGTTCCACGAGGTTCTAGAGTCCCTCGGGGCGCGCGTCATCTACGACGAGATTGGGAACCAGTACGGGCTCTTCGAGCTCGCCCCCGGCGCCGAGTACGTGGGCCTGGGCTCGCACCTGGATTCGCAGCCATTGGCCGGCCGCTTCGACGGCGCCTATGGCGTGCTGGCGGCAGCCCATGCGGCCGGGCGCGTGGCGCAGGCCGGGGTCAAGGCGCGCTATAACCTGGCGGTCATCAATTGGTTCAATGAGGAGGGCTCGCGTTTTGCGCCCTCCATGATGGGCAGTTCCGTGTTTGTGGGAACGCTGGCGCTTGACCGCGCCCTCTCCGCCACCGACCTTGCCGGCATCACCGTCGCGCAGGCCCAGGAGGAAGCCGGTTGGGCCCCGCGCGGTGAAGCCCCGAAGCTCGCGGCCTATGCGGAGATCCACGTCGAGCAAGGAAAGGAGCTGGAAGCCGCCGGCAACACGATTGGTCTGGTCACCGCCACGTGGGGCGCGAAGAAATTCCAGGCGGTGGTCTCCGGTGAACAGGGCCATACCGGCTCCACGCTGATGGCCGATAGGAAGGATGCGCTCTTCGGTGCCTCCCTCATCATTGCTTCAGTAGAGCGCCTGACCCACGAATTTGCCGAAGGCCAGTTGCAGGCTTCGGTCTCGCAGCTAACACTGGAGCCGAACTCGCCGGTGACCATCGCCCGCGAGGTGCGCTTCAACGTGGACGTGCGCTCGCCCTCCACTCAGGTGCTGGACAAGGCACAGGCGCGCCTGCAGGAAATTATCACTGAAGCAGAGGAGGAGTCTCGCACCTCAGTCGAGCTATCCCCAACGCACGAGTGGGCGCTCAACCCCTACCCGGCAGCCGGTGTGGCGCTGGCCCGCGAGGTCGTGGAGGAGCTGGGCTACTCGCACCAGGAGATCTACACGGTGGCCGGCCATGATTCGACCAACCTCAAGGAGGTGGTGCCGACGGTCATGCTCTTCGTCCCGTCCGTCGACGGCATCTCACACAACGAAAAGGAGTTCACCACGGAGGAAGACTGCGTGGCTGGACTGGACGTGCTAACGCACGTGGCGCAGCGCCTCGTGGAAAACGGCTGCGGGGAGGGCTAGGTCCCTCGTGCTATGTCCATAGCGCGGCCGACGCGCTAGTCCTCATCGCTCCACGGCACATACCCGAAGGCTTTCAGCGCGGTCTCAAAACCGCGCTTCATCGTGTTCAACTCTTCCTCGCTGAACTCATAGGTGCGCAGGCGCGCCGGGCCGGTGAGGGGCACGTGGAGCAGGAAGTGCCGGCCCTCTTCGGTAATGCTGCACAGGCGGCGGCGCAGGTCCTCTGGATCGTCGTCGATGGAAATGAGATCATCGCGCACCAAGCGCTTGACCGCCTGCCCGATGGTGGCGGGCTGCCATCCCAGCTCCTTGCACAGCTGCAGGATGGGGATGGGGCTCTTCTTATCAATGAGCCGGAGGAGCGAAAGATGGGAACCGGTGATTCCATATTCGCGGCGTGCTTCAGTATCGAATCGCGCGCGGGCGCGTTCGAAGCGGCGGTATTCCGCGATGGTCTCATCGATGAGGTCAAAATCCGTCACGTGCTCAAGCCTAAGAGCTCTGGGATAGTGTCCGCAAATGTTTACAGCGGAATCCCTAACCAAAAGTGGATGGGTCGATGGGGCGTTGCGAGCGGGGGAGTTTTTCTACTACGAGGCGGTAGGAGTCCGTCACGAGTTCGGCCAGAAGTTCCGGGGTCAGCTGGGGATCAGGGTGCACCGACACCCAATGTCGCTTATTCATGTGGTAGCCGGGCGTGATGAAGGAGTGCTCGCTACGCAGCGCCTCGGCATCCAGAGGCTCGGCTTTAAGGATGGCTTGGTGCTTGCCAGTGATTGCGGTGAGGAGAAGGAAAACCAAGCCGTGCACCTTAAACACGTCCCAGTCTGGTCCAAATGGATGCGTCAGCGTGGCGCTGGGGAGCTCCATGGCGCGGGCGGTGGCGCAGGAGTGAAGGTCCAGGACGGCGGAGCCTCTTAAGCTGGAATTCATACGGTCTAGCCTAGGTGAAAAACACCGTTGGGCCCCTTTCCGATTCCTCGGGGTAAGGGGCCCAACGGCGTCTCTATCAAGTCCCTCCAATTATCGGCCAGTGGCCGCCCTCTGGAGGGTGAGGGGTTCTCTCTCTCGCATGCGCTCTCTCAAACGCACAACACTGAGTATGGAGGCTAACGCTGGCACCGCCATGAACTCTTCCTGGCAGTTTTCTGCTAGTCACAATTCCTGCTTATTAAAGCGCGCGGGGCGCTTTTCCAGAAAGGCCATGACGCCTTCCTTGTGCCCAGCAGAATCCATTTGCGCGTACTGCGTGGGCTCTTCCCAGGAAAGCTGTTGCTCTAGCTGGCCCAGGGCCGTGCGGTTGATGGCCTCCTTGGCCTTAGCAAGGGCATCGCGCGGCGCGATATGCAGGCGCTGTACTAACTGCAGGGCGGCGGCCAAGGCCTGGCCTCGGGGTGCACTCTTGGCCACGAGCCTTGCAGCCTCCGCTTCCGCGACGCCGAGCTTGTCTTGCAGCAGCGCTAATGCAAGGGCGCGGTGGCGCCCCACGGAGGCGAGGGCGGTGAGGCTCACGCCGCCGTCGGGGATGAGGCCAATCTTGCCGAAAGGCAGCGTGAAATAGGATTCCCCGCCGGCCACGATGAGGTCGCAGGCGAAGGCTAGCGAGGCACCTGCCCCCGCGGCTGCACCTTCGACCGCAGCGATGACTGGGATCTCTGCGGCCTGGATTTCGGTGACGAGCGCGTTGAGCTGGGGCAGCATGGTCGACTCGGCAGGGTTGGGCGCTTCGCCCGCAGCCTGCGCGGCGGCAGCTGCCTGCGCTGCCGCAACGATGTCCGCGCCGGCGCAAAACGCGGTTTCATCGCCGGTGATGATGAGGGCGCGGATGGCGGGGTCAGAGGAAGCGTCGGCAAGCGCGGCGGAGAGCGCTTCGCAGTGTTCCTTGGCAATAGCGTTGCGCCGAGCGGAGTTGTTGATCTGGGCAATGAGGGCGGAGCCTTCGCGGTGGATGAGGATGGCGTCGGTCATGGATTAGTCCTTAACAAGCTCAGTGAGAGAGGAAATGATGCGCGCGGCATCGGCGGAAATGCGAGAGACGATCTCAGAACACGGAGCGACATCGTGGATAAGCCCCTGCGAAGTACCGCAGGTCCATACGCCCGCATCCAAGTCACCGGTCTCGTAGACCGCACGGCCGCGCTTACCGGCGACGAGGTGGCGGATATCCCCGAACTCTGCACCTTGGGCGAGGCGCTCGGCCACCTCATCGCTCACGGCATTCTTGGCCACGCGGGTGGAATTGCGCAGCTCACGGAGGATGAGCTGGGTATCGAGTTCACTGCGCTCCACGATGGTCTGCTTGACGTTCTCATGCACCGGGGCCTCGGTGGAGGCCACGAAGCGGGTGCCCATGTTGATGCCTTCGGCGCCCAGTGCCAGGGCGGCAGCGAGCCCTCTGCCATCCGCGAAGCCGCCCGAGGCGATGATGGGGATGTCGAGTTGATCCGCGGCGGCGGGGATGAGGACGAGGCCCGGGATATCATCCTCGCCAGGGTGGCCGGCGCATTCGAAGCCGTCGATGCTGACGATATCCACGCCGACCTTCTGCGCGCTGAGCGCGTGGCGCACCGAGGTGCACTTGTGGATGACGGTGATGCCAGCATCCTTGAAAGCCGGCATGTGCTCTTTAGGGTTATTGCCAGCAGTTTCTGCGATCTTCACGCCTTCCTCAATGATGACGTCGCGGTACTCGGCATAGGGTGGTGGGGTGATTGCCGGCAGCATGGTGAGGTTGACGCCGAATGGCTTGTCGGTGAGCTCGCGGGTGCGGCGAATCTCGTGGCGCAAATCCTCCGGGGTGGGCTGGGTGAGCGCGGTGATAACACCGAGGCCTCCGGCATTAGATACAGCAGCGGCGAGCTCTGCGCGGCCGACCCACTGCATGCCGCCTTGGATGATGGGGTGAGTGATGCCGAGCATCTCGGTAACGCGGGTGGAAATCATGAGAGTTGTGCTCCTTCGTGGTGGGAAAGCGAGGTGGGAGTGCTGAATGAGTTTTGAGCTAGATCGGGTGAATGGCTATTCGGAAAAATGGGTTCGCAAGCGGTCCCTGAGGTCGTCGGGCAGGGCAATGGGACGGCGCGCGGAGACGTCGATAAGCACCAGCGTCGCCGTGGCAAACACGCACGAGGTGCCGTCCTGGATGAGTTCGTGGGCGACTTGGTAGGAGGTGGTTCCAATGCGGGAAATCCACACGCGAGCCTCGATGGAATCGGCGTAGGTGAGCTCGGCGTCATACTGGACTTCGAGGGAACGCACCACGTGAGCATAGGAATCGGTGGCGACGGGGCCGGTAAGAGTGGCGGCTGCACGAACGCGCGCCTCCTCAAGGAGGGTGACCACCGTGGCGTTATTGACGTGGGCGTTCGCGTCTTGGTCGGACCATCGCAAAGCGAGGGTTATGGGGATAGCGTTGTCGGGCGCGCGCATTGTTCCTCCTGGGGCGAGCGGGTAGAGTGATGTACATTACTATACCTACGAATTGTGGTTCGTTGCTCGAATCGTGAGGAGAATGCCATGACAGATCTTCTGGGAATCGATGCTCTGCTGAGCGAAGAAGAAAAAGCCACTCGCAACCGCGTCACCGCATTGGTGGATGAACACATCCGGCCGTATGTGGGGCAGTGGTACGAGGACGCGGTGCTGCCGGAGTCTATCTTTCCGGTGCTGGCGGAGGCTGGTCTGTTCGGAATGCACTTAGAAGGCTATGGCTGCGCCGGGCGCTCCGCAGTTGAATACGGACTAGCCATGCAGGAGCTGGAAGCGGGGGACTCCGGTATCCGCACGGTGGTATCGGTGCAGGGATCGCTAGCGATGTCGGCGATTTATAAGCACGGCTCGGAGGAGCAGAAGCAACAGTGGCTTCCCCAGATGGCCGCCGGCGAGATCATTGGTTGCTTCGGTCTGACGGAGCCCACCGCGGGCTCGGACCCGGCGGGCATGGCGACGATGGCCCGCTATCGCTCCGGCGAATGGGTACTGGATGGTGCGAAGCGCTGGATTGGCCTGGCAAGCGTGGCCGGGGTGGCTATCATCTGGGCCAAGGTTTCTGAGGAGGATGCCGCTACGGCTGGCGTGGAGGCGGGCGTGCGCGGGTTCATCGTGCCGACCTCCACGCCGGGGTTTAAAGCGACGCCAATTACCCGCAAGCTGTCGATGCGCGCTTCTATCCAGTGCGATATTGAACTGGAAGGTGTGGCTGTGCCTGGCGACTCCCTGCTGCCCAAGCACCCTGGCCTTAAGGGACCGTTCATGTGTCTCAACGAGGCGCGCTTCGGCATTAGCTTCGGTGCCTTGGGTGCTGCGCGCGATTCTTTGGAGGTGGCACTGGAGTATGCCAAGGAGCGCAAGCAATTCGACCGCTCGCTGGCGTCCTTCCAGCTCACCCAGCAAAAGCTGGTGGATATGGCGGTGGAGCTGAACAAGGGTCAGCTGCTGGCGCTCAACCTGGGGCGCGCCAAAGACGCGGGCACGCTGGAGCCCTACCAAATTTCGGTGGGCAAGCTGGCCAACTGCCGAACCGCCATTGAGATTTGCCGCCAGGCACGCACCATCCTGGGCGGCAACGGTATCACCGCGGACTTCTCACCGTTGCGCCACGCCGCCAACCTAGAATCAGTGCGCACTTATGAGGGCACGGATGAGATCCACACGCTGATTCTGGGGCGCGTGCTGACGGGGGAGCAGGCGTTTAGTTAGAACTAAGCCCGAAACCTCTCCTCCAAGTGGTTTCGGGCTTAACTATTTCTAGTTGGCGATGAAGTACATCTGCTTATTGATGAATTCTTCGATACCGAGTGAGCCAAGCTCGCGGCCGAAACCTGAACGCTTGACGCCACCAAACGGCAGTTCAGGACCTTCACCAGTCGGGGTGTTGACATTACTCATTCCAGAATCGATGCGTTCAGCAATAGCTTGGGCTCGCTTGGAGTCTTGAGAGAACACCGCTGCTCCGAGGCCGAAAACATTGTCGTTCGCTATCTCGAGTGCTTCCTCATCGGTCTTAAATTTGTAGACAGTGGCTACAGGTCCAAAGAACTCCTCATAGTAGGAATCGCTGCCACGGGGGATACCTGTGATTACTGCCGGGGAGATGTAGGCTCCCTCATCGGAAAGCTCTCCGCCAACCAACAATTGACCGCCGGCTGAAACAGCGCGGTCGAGCTGGTCTTTGAGATTCTCTGCGGCGCTACGGGAAGAAAGCGGAGCATACACAGTTCCGCCGGCAGCATCTGGCAGCCCCGGCTCCATTTGCTGCGCAAGATGGACTAGTTCTTGAACAAACTCGTCATAAATGTCTTCTGCAACAATGAGCCGCTTGTTTGAATTGCAGGCTTGGCCAGTGTTGTACATGCGTGTTCCCCAAGCGAGCTCAGCTGCAGCTTTTACATTGTCCGTGTCGAGGATGATATACGGGTCTGAACCGCCAAGCTCGAGTACGGCTTTCTTGAGGTTCTCGCCAGCTTGAGCGCCAACGATAGCCCCAGCACGTTCGGAACCGGTAAGGGAAACTCCCTGAACGCGGGGGTCGGCGATAAAGGTGGAGATTTGCTCGTGGGTTGCAAAGACATTGGTATAAACCCCTGCGGGAACGCCGGCATCGAGAAAGATCTTTTCGATCGCCAGAGCAGAACGCGGGCAAATCTCTGCGTGTTTAAGGATGATGGTGTTTCCAGCGACAAGGTTGGGGCCTGCAAATCGCGCTACCTGGTAGTACGGGAAGTTCCACGGCATGATGCCGAGCAGCGGTCCGAAGGGACGGCGGCGAATATATGCTTTACCGTCAGCCTCCGTGGGGATTTCCTGATCAGCGAGGAATTTTTCCGCGTTATCTGCATAGTACTGGATAATGGCAGATGAAAACTCGGCTTCTTCGACGCCTTCAGGCAGGGGCTTGCCCATCTCTTCAGCAATGATGGCGGCGAGCTCATCCTTGCGTTCTTCGAACAGTGAGGCTGCCTTGGCCACAATCTCTGCTCGCTTTGCGACGGGCGTTGTAGACCACTCTGAGAAAGCCGCAGACGAAGCTTCGAGGATTGGCTCGATGGCAGCATTATCTAGCGCATCGAAGGTTTCAATGATTTCGTTGTTGGCTGGGTTCTGGACACGGTACTGAGACATTTTTCCTCCTAGGAAAAGGTTGGGGTGTTATCTGAACTGGAATCACTACGGCTAATGACTGAGCCGGTGAAGAATTCGGGATTGCGTAAACGGGTAATCATCATGAGGAGCAGGCCAAGCACTAGGATGCTGGCTCCTAAGATGAATACGATTCCGACGCCTCCGAGGGAAGAACCAGAGCCAAAGCTCGGGTCCATGGAGTCATAGGCGGTGATGAAAAACATGATGAGCAAGAAGCCACCGCCCAGCAGTGGGAATAGGAACTTGAAGAAGAAGTTTCGCACTGAAGTGAAGAGCTCTTTTCGGAAATACCACAGACAGGCTACTGCCGTGATTCCGTAATAGAAGCAAATCATGAGACCAAGAGCAGCAATTGTGTCCCACAGTGCATTCTCCGAGAGCACCCTTGTCACGGCGTAGAATGTCCCCGAAACGACGGTTGCGACAATCGTTGCGACGGTTGGAGTTTGAAACCTTGGGCTGATTCGCGCCAATTGTGGGGGAAGAGCTTTGTAGTAGCTCATTGCAAGAATCGTACGGGCGGGACTAACAAGCGTGGACTGCAGGGAGGCAAACGAGCTAGCTAGAACCGAGATATAAATGAGGATGGCGAACGGGCCCATAATTGGGTAGGAAAGCACGGCAAAAATGGATTCCTGATTATCAGGGTTACCAGCGCCTAATCCGGTTTCGCCGATTCCTGCCCACGCCATGACAGCCACCGCTGTAAGAACATACAAGATGATCGTGATGATGATCACGACGGTAGCCGCTCGGCCAGGGGTCTTTTCTGGGTTCTTGGTTTCTTCATTCATGGTTAGGGTGACATCCCATCCCCAGAACATGAAGATGGATAGCGAGATACCGGCTGCGACCACCGAGAAATCCTTCATTTCAAATGGGTTGAACCAACTGAATTGAATGGGGGTGAAGTCAAAACCATCTCCGTTGTATGCGCGCCATAAAGCTGCAATGTCGAAGGAGAGAATCGCGATGATTTGAATTGCGACGAGGATGTATTGCATCTTCTGCGTTGTATCCATACCCCGATATGCAACCCAAGCTGCAGCAATCAAGAACACAAGGGTTGTTGGAATATTCACCCAGAGGTTCCGCGTGAGTTCAGCAAGTTCGGGCTTACCTGCAAGCTGCGCGATGAGCAGGTAAAAGAAGTCGACGGCTACTGCGGCAAGATTCGACAGGACCAGAATCGTAGCGGCGATAAGGCCCCAGCCGCCCATCCATCCGACCCATGGGCCGAAAGCTTTTGTTGCCCATGTAAAGGTGGTACCGGAATCAGGAGCACGGTTGTTAAGCTCGCGGTAGGCAAAAGCAACAAGCAGCATGGGAATAAAGCCCAGAATGAGGACGGCCGGAACGAAGGCACCCACCGCCGAAATAGCAGGACCAATTCCCGAAGTTAGGGTGTAGGTTGGTGCTAAGCAGCTGATGCCAATGACAACTGCGCCGAGCAAACCGACTTTGCCAACTGCCAGGCCTTTGTCAGAAACTACTGGTTGTTCGCTCATGAGCGTTCACCTCCTTTCAGCGTCATGTAGCCCGAAGGGACAACAATGGATGGAACCGGAACATGCCTGAGGATTCGATGAGCGGTAGCGCCAAGGAAGAGCCGACCTTCACTGGCAATCCGTGCTGATCCAAGAACTGCTACTTCGCCTTCTTCCCAGCTAAGGTTTTGTAGCGCTGACTGGACACTTGCTCCCGATGTGGTGATGCGCGACGCCCGGCCTTTGGAAACCGCGTCCTCGATTGCTTCGGAAAGCTGCTGCTCGAAAGTGACCCCGGAATCTTCTCCAGAAATCTTCAGAGTAATGATGCGCAGCGGGACCTCTCGGCGGTATGCGCGGTCGAGCCCGATAGCAGCGACATCTGATCGTCCTTGTCGCGGGCCGACAAGTGCAGAAACGCACGTTATTGGTCCGGGATATGAATAACCTTGGGGAGCTAGCGCGACTGGGACTTGCGCTGTGTAGAGCAAGGAACTGGACACTGTACCGATGCGGAATCGGTTCAAGAGTCCGCCTGAGCGTGCTCCGACGATAATTAGATCGCATTCAAGTTCTTGCGCGGCGTCATTCAAGGCGAGCGCGGGATCGGTTCCCTCCACAATGTGACACGTCGCAGAGATATCAGAGGGAAGACTCTCTACTGCGTCGGTGAGGCGCTGTTGGGTTTGCTTTCGCACGATTGCGTTGTAGCCAGGGTCCTGAGTCTGCACGCCAAACCCTTGAGGGGTAATTGGTGGAACAACAGAGACTAGTTTTAGGGTGACTTGGCGCTTGCGTGCGAGAGCGATTCCCAAGTGGAGTGCATCGTGGCCATCACTAGTATCGATATAGGCGACGAGCAAGGAGCCGCTAGCTTTGCGGCGTGGAAAGTCGGTGAGTGGATTCATTGACAGTCACCGCTTATCCCTGCCCAATGATCTGCTGCGCAACGGTTTCGCCGATACGTACTGCGCCGTCGACGTGCTGGTAACCTGCACCAGCGATGTCAGAGGAAGAGTAATAGATCGGACCGACTGGTTGGTTTTGGAGATGGCCCCATCGCGATAATCCGCCCAAGTCATAAGATGTTGCGTAAGCTCCGCGAGTCCACTCTTCAGCCGCCATATCGGAGAGGAAGAATGCGATGGGATTCTTTACCTTGTCACCAAGGTAAATGGACATTGCATCGAGGATTCGCTCCTTGCGTTCTTCGGCGGTGAGCGCCCACATCTCCTCGGCGTAAACATCGGAGACGAAGCCGACTAATGTGCCGAAGGTATCTTCCTTTCCTTCCTCCCCGCCCGCAAAGTTCTTTCCGTAATTTGTGTTGTCATAGATTTCAGCAACGAGTCGATCGCCACCGAATGCAGTACCGGACAATCCCTCCTCGCGCCAGAAGGGGGTTTCATAGACAGCATGAACTTTAATGACTAAGCCCATGGAAATGTGCTGGTGGGCAACATGCTGCTCGCGTGGTAGCGGTGGCACATAGGAAATGCGATTGTAGAGGTTGGGCGGAACCGCAAGGATTGCGTATTGAGCATGGACAATTGCTCGGTCCGAGTAAGCGGTTACGGTGCCAGGGCCGCCGTTGTTGGCTACACCGTTGCGGACATCCGCTTCTACATTATTGGGGGCATCCGCCGTAGCGGGATCCGGCGTAGCCCACTCGAGAGTGCGTACAGGTGAGCTCAAGATGACGTCGTCGCCGAGTTCCTCAGCCATCGTTATGGAGACGGACTGCATGCCGCCAACGACACGCTTGTCAAGCAAAAAGTCTTCATCAACAAGGTTGTCGAATGAGCCGGCCGATGAAGCCATGAGGGCTGCTTGGAGCACGGAAAAAGTCCGAGAAGGCTTGGTGAGCATCCCTGAAGAAATATAAAGGGAGATGTTGTCGATTGCTTCGGAATCGTCGGAAAGGCTCTCCAGCCAGTCGCGGAACGATTGGCTGTCTAGTTCCTCTGCGCGTGGGTGCTCCCAAGGGGCATCCGCGTCGACTTCCTCGGCTAGCTGATTGAGCTTACTAATCAGCCGATCCATTTCGGCAGCAGTTTCCTTTGAAGTCGGGAACGTATCTCCTTCGAACTCGTGTCGCGTGCCATCCGGGGAAACATAAACCGACTTTCCTTCGCGGTAGCGGTCGAAGGTTTCGAGACCAAGCTCTTCAACAAGCTCTGTCAGTCGTGTTTGATCGGGCGAGATCCACTGACCGCCGATTTCGATGAAGTGCTCGGCGCCCTGGGCATCTAGCACCTTGCCGCTCCATGTTCGGCCGCCGACACGATTGCGCGCTTCGAGAACGCAGACTGACTTGCCTGCCTTCTTTAGGGTGCGGGCAGCCATGAGACCCGAAGCGCCGGCGCCGACGATTACAACATCAACTGTGCGCTCTTCAGCGCTGGTATTACCATTTGGTTGCGTGACCATTGGAGTGTTTCTCCTTCGCGTGCGGTAGGTATGCGGGGGAGGGAACCTTCGTACGAACGACGGTGCTCCGGCGTTAAATTAAACCCTTTAATTTAACGCTGTGACTACAGTAACAAACTTGCGGAGAGAATTGTAGGGATCACAGTGGAAAAAGTTTCGCGCCCCAAAGGGCGTCCGGTTAAAGCGCTGGTAAGCCGGCAGAAAATTGCGTCAGCCGCATTGCGTATTGTTGAGTGCAAAGGGCTTGAGGCTCTGTCTATGTCAGCGGTGGCGAGATCTATGAAAGTGAGTACAGCAGCGCTCTACAATCACATTTCAAATAAGGAAGAGTTATTGGCGTTGGTGCAGGATGACATCATTGCCAAAGTTGATACTTCAGTGCTCCAAGGTGCGCTTGCAGGCGAAATTTCGGCAGTGGATGCGCTTCGAAAATGGGCATGGTCTTATCGTGACATCCTGGCTGCCAACATCCCTCTAATTCGCGTTATTACCCAGCTTCCTCTTTATGGATCGCCACAAACGATTGCGATGTACGAAGCGCTAGTTCAAGTGATTTCACTTGCCGGAGTACCCGAGCGGGATGTCATTACGAGATTGGTTGCAATTGAGGCATTGGTTTTTGGCTCTGCCTATGACGTCCATGCGCCCTTGGATATTTTTGCCTCACCGGGACCCGAGGATAGTGCTTTGAATAAGATGAATTCGATTTACTTGGCGCAGTTTAGAGAACAATCATCTGACGAAAAAGAACAAGCTAGACTTCGTGCGGACAAGTCCTTTGAGGCGGGGCTGGAAGCGCTTATAAAAACGCTCCTATAGACGCCGTGGCGCCTTGATCAATGCAATCGTGTCAACGATCACGTAGCCCTCCCCGGTACTTCGTATATCCGGGGAGGGCAAATGTAGGTGCTCAAAACTACCTAGGCTTAGGCCTTTCTCGGCTTTTTAAAGTCCGTGTCCTTCAGCTTCGAGGCGTTCGGATCGATCGGGCGTCCGTCAGCGTCCAGATCGTTGAGCTCAGCGAGCTCGGTGAAGTCCGCCTGGGCATCGGCGAAGCCTTCTTCCGGATCGATTTCATCGAAGTTGCGGATGGTGCCGTCGCGTTCGTCCTTGAACATGTCCTTGCCGTAGATGACCAGAACCATGATGATGCCGGCGGCGAATCCCCATGCGGCACCCTGGGTGGCCAGCACGCCGGCGGTAACGCCTGCGATACCCAGATCCTTCTGGTTCTTGGCCTCCATGATGCCCACGCGCACAGACACGAAGCCCTGAATGATGAGCGTCAGTGCCAAGCCCACCGGCAGGATGGGCTCCACGAAGGAGGTAATCGGCAGCAGGAGGAGGCCTGTGTTAGTACCCCAACGGAAAGAGCCCGCGCCGCCAAAGATGGTGCGCATGGCGCGCTTGCCCTGCTTGTAGCGTTCAACGATGACCACGTGCATCGCCGCCCACAGCGGGCCACACATGGCGATGTCCGGGCCGATGATGGACATCAGCATGTTGCGGCCGCCGAAGAGCAGGTGCGCGCGCGATGGGCTGTAGACCACGGCCTCGTCCGTGCGGACGTGGTCGGCTTCCTTGAGAACGGCGTTAGCCTGCAGGACGTCACCGAAAACAACGATGTACGCAGCCAACACCGTGGGGATAGCGGTGAGGAACATGTGCGCCGGCGGAAGACCGACACCGAAGACGGTGTACTCAGACCACAAGGTCATGAAGTCAGGTTTTGAAAAGCCCCACTCCCCGTCCGGCCAGGGAGCCTCGCCCGCCAGCGGTGCGACAAAGACCGCGACGAAGATGGCAGGCAGGATGCCTAGCGAAGCCAGGAAGCGCCAACCGGCGGCCTTCTGTCGTAGGGCTTGGAAACCTCGTGAATACATGAGGAAGAAAGCTACGGCTACCGCGATGGTGATGGTGATGGGGAAGGAGTGGAAACGTCCATCCTCCTTAAACACCGAGATGATGGCGGCAATACCGGCACCGAGAACGATGCCGGAGCGCAAGCCCGAGGGGATGAGGCGAACGACCTTTGACGCCCATCCCGTTATGCCCAGCGTTAGTGAGAATATGCCCAGCATCAGCTGGAAGCTGATCAGGGCCCAGATACGCTCTTCACCCTCCGGGAAGGTTTGGATGTAGACCGTCAGCAGCGGAATGGCCGGGGTAATCCAGCCCGGGACAACCGGGTCACCCAAGAGGTGGTGGGTCAGGTAGAGAAGGCCGTTGAGCATAACGACGGCCAGTGCCGCTTCGTAGGGCATGCCGAGGGCCTCGGTCATCAGGGGGATAGCGCCCAGGTCGACCACGCACATGAACAAGCCTTGGGCGAAGTCCGGCCATTCCATGCGGTAGTGCACGAATGGCAAACGGACATCAAAGGGCCCCATCTTCCAGTGGGGCGAAGCTTGACCGATGCCCTGATCTTCGGGTTCGGTGGCTTCAGTGGTTTCGGCCATGACGGCCTCCTTTCAAAGAAAAGGGACCAAGCCCTACGGGCGCGAACCACGCAGGGCTTGGTGAGGAAAGGTGAAGTGGTTGAGGTTTAGCTGAACTCCGTTTAGTCGAATTCGATGATCTGGCGCAGGGCCGCACCGTCAGACAGACGGTCCATGGCGGCGTTGATGTCCTCGAGCTTGATGTGATCGGAGATCAGGGCCTCGGCGTTGAGCTTGCCCTCACGCCACAGCTGCTCGTACTTCGGAATGTCCTTCGACGGAACGGAGGAACCCAAGTAGCAGCCGTGCACGCGGCGTGCCTCACCGGTCATCACGAGCGGGTCGATGGTGATGGTGGAGCCCGGTGCTGGCAGGCCAACGGTAACGGTCAGGCCGCCCGGTGCGGTGACCTTGTATGCGGTTTCCAGGGCCTTCGGGTGGCCGGCGGCCTCCACGACGGCGGTGAATTTCTTGCCGGACTCCTCAGCTTCCTGCGGGGTCATGGCGGAGGTGGCGCCGATTTCGAGCGCCTTCTCGCACTTGTCCTTCTGCATGTCGATGCCCACGATCTCCTTCACGCCGAGCGCAGCGGCGGTGATGATCGCAGCCATGCCCACGCCGCCGAGGCCGACGACAGCGATGCTGTCCTCCGGCTTCGGGTCGATCTCGTTGAGCACGGCGCCGCCACCGGTGAGGATGGCGCAGCCGAGGATAGCGGCGATGTCCGCCGGGACATCGGAGCCCACCGGTACGACGGAGAGCTCGGAGACCACGGCGTGGGTAGCGAAGCCGGAAACGCCGAGGTGGTGCTGGACCATCTCACCGTTGCGGGTGAGGTGGCGGGTGCCGCGAATGAGGGTGCCCTCGTTGTTGGTCTTGGAGCCGACCTCACAGGGCATCTTGCCGTCGGTCTTGCAGCCGGCGCACTCGCCGCAGCGCGGGAGGAAGGTCATGACTACGTGGTCGCCAACCTTGACGTTGGTAACGCCCGGGCCAATTTCCTCGACGATGCCGGCGGACTCGTGGCCCAGCAGCATCGGCAGCGGGCGTGGGCGGTTGTTGTTGACCACGGAGAGGTCGGAGTGGCAGAGGCCAGCGGCGGTGATCTTGACCAGAATCTCGCCCTCGCCGGGGGCGGTGAGCTCGAGCTCGCTCACGGTGATGGGCTGAGAGTCGGCGTAAGGGCGCTCATCGCCGGAGCGCTCCAGGACGGCGCCGCGAATGGTAATCGTGTCAGACATTGATACCTCCAGACATCGGATGGGGTTAATGCATCGCAATGTACGCCACGTCACGTCGGGGAGGGCGGGAATGGTGTGGGAAAACCTACACCCAATAGTTGTATGGGTGGGGAATTCTCTACCTACTCAGCGCGTGGGCGCGCAACGCTACGAAGACATCGAGCCCGCGCTGGCCCACGGCCCACTCATCTCCCATGAGCTCAGCGATCCGGTCGAGTCGCTGGCGCACCGTATTGGGGTGGATAAACATGGCGCGAGCTGTTTGCGGGATGCTGTGGCCGGAGAGCAAGTAGTGGTGCGCGGTATCGGTCAGCTCCGTGGAATGCTCTGCGTCATAACGCACCAACGGGCCGATCGTGCGCGTGGACAGCGCGCTCAACGCCTGCGGGTCCGCGCCCAAGATGAGGCCGACGGTGCCCAAGGTATCTTCGGTGACTAAGCGGCCTTGTACGCCGAGCGCTAAAGCTGACTCCAAGTAGGCCATAGCGGAATCGTGGGCGCTGCGTGCCGAATCCAGCCCGTCGAAGCCGATGGCAGAAACCGTCAAGTCAGAAAACTCAGACAGCAGCGGGGCAAGTGCCTTATCAATTGCTCGATCCGGCTGGTACAGCACGCACACGTGCTGGTCGTGGTGTGTGATAGCGGCATTTCCCGGCAGAAGGTGCTCTAGTTGCGGGCGAGTCGGCAAACTCTTTGCCGAGTGTAAGCCGACGAAATAGAGCTGTACCGAAGAATTCAGGCTGATTCCCGTTAGGTGGCGCAGACGAGCGATCTCCTCGCGCCCAGCATTACCCAGAGCGACGGCGTAGACGAGGTCATCGACTTTGCGCGCGGTGGCGTCGACAAGCGCTTCGGCAAAAAGAGCAATCGCAGTAAAGGCAGCGGAGGCGTGGCTGATGACGCGCAGTTCGGCATCGCTGAGCTCTTTGTCCACGCCAATCGTGCCTAAGGCCCGCCCGTTGAACTCCACGGGGAAGGTACTGGTTGGGGGAGTGTTCGGGGCACCTTCCGTGGTCCATAGGGACACCGGTGCATCGAGGCTATCAGCCAACACGCGTTCGAGTTCCTCAAAACTCGCGTTATTCATCAGCACGTGGAGCAGCTGCGTGTTGACCTCATTGAGCCACTGCAGTTCCTCCACGTGCCGGCTCAGCGCTATCTGGGAGCGGGTAAGCTCCGCGACGGACTCTCCCTGACTTTCGATGACTTGCGCATTTTCCAGAGCCACTGAGGTAATAGAGCCGAGCACCTCCAGTGCGGCGATTTCCTCGTGCGTGTAGTGGCGGGGGTGGCGGTCGCCCACCAGCAGCGCGCCAATCGTGCGTCCGGCAATGCGGATTGGGGCGCCGAGGATCCCGCGGATTCCTTCGGCTTCTACCGCGCGGTCCACGTAATCCACGTGGGTGACGTTGGGATCGGCGGAATGGTCATAGGTCCACGCCGGGCGGTTGGTGGCGGCCACAATGCCGAGGATTCCGGAGCCCATCGGCATATTGATGGTGCGGAACTCCTCCGTCACGACACCGCTGGTGGCCAGCACCTTAGTAAAGCCGGTGTCCTCATCGTTGAGGCTGAGGTAGCCCACGTCCGTGCCGATGGTGGAGCGCGCGTGGCGCACGATGGCACGGAAGATATCGGTGGATTCGCGGCCCGAGTTGAGCATGTGGGAGACGTCGAGAAGCTTGGTCGACATCACCCGCCACGTGTGGTTGGCGCGCATGGTTTCCTCAACGGCCCGAAGCGCGCCAAGCTCCTCGGCTGCCAGTTGCTCTCGCAACTCGTCGGGGACACGGGTGCCGCTGGCGAGGTGGGAGAGTACGGGGCCGAGGAGAGACATGCCCCCTAGCTTAGGGGGCTAGTCGGGGCGCTACCTACTTCCAGTGGGAGGAGGAACGCTTGGTCATCTGCTCGCGGTACTGCTGGGTGGTGGTGGGCAGGAGCTCACCGGTGGCCCAGTCCAGGATGACACCGTAGTGGCGGACCAAGTCGAGCTGGTCTAGCTCGCCGGCGTTGTAGCGCTCTGCCACGGACTCCGGGTTCTCCGCCAGCTTGTCCAGGCGGGTGGAGCGCAGCTCCTCGCGCAGCTTCTTGGTTTCCTCCTCATCGAGCTCGTACTCATCGATTTCGGGGTCGATGGGGCGGATGACCACACCGTAGTCCTTTGCGGCGCGGCCCACGGAGACATAGCCGTCAATGACATCCTCCAGCACGGCCTTCGGGTCACGCTCCAGCGCATCACCGAAGCCGCCGCCACCAGCAGATGGGCGCTCGAAGGTATCGCCCGGGCCTACCGGCACGTTGGAGAAGAGCGCGCCGAGGTACTGCTCATCCGGGGTCCCGCGGTTGAGCCATACACCCTGCGGGATGGAGGGCAAGCCGCCGTCGATGCCCCAGGTGACCGAACGGGAACGGTCACAGCAGTAACTCATCACCGTCTGGTTCGCATCCGTGAGCACGCCGCCCTTGGATACGCCGACGCCGCCGCGGAACTTGCCGGGGCCAGCCGAGTCGGTGACCAGCGCGTGGTGGCTGGTGAGAACCGGGGAGAGGCGCTCCTGGCCTTCCACCGGCTGGACCGCTAGTCCCGGGCCGAAGACCGGAGCGGTGGCAGAGGAACCATCGCGGTCGACGCGGCCGCCCCAGCCGCCGGCCATCCAGTCGTACCACATGAAGAACTCGCCCTTATCCTGCGGCTTCTTCGCATCGCGCGTATCCCAACCACCGATGAGAAGGTACTCCAGGTTGAAGGCACAGGCCATGGCGCGCTCTTGCATGAGCTGGGACCACAGTTCGAAGACGGCGTTCATGATCTTCTCGAAGGGGCCGGAACAGAAGCCGGTCACCGCGTGCGGCATGCCGGCGTTGACCACGGTTCCCTCGGGGCCGAGGTCGATATCCATGGCGCGGTAGAGGCCGGAGTTCAGCGGCACGTCGGGGAAGAAGGTCTTGGTACCGGCGACGATTCCGGAGAACGCGGAACCATAGCCCGCGTTGAGGAAGCTGGCCACAGCTGGTGCGGAGCCATCCAGCGAGTAGGACAGGCGCCCGCCCTTGATGCGCATCGTGACCTTAATCGGCACGAGGCCTTCTTCCTTGGCCGGGTCGAGGTCGATGTAGTCGACGGTCGACCACTCGCCGTCGTCAAGCTCGGCGACGCGGGCGCTGACGATGTCTTCCACGTAATCCTGGACCTCACGCAGCGCGGTGCGCACGATGTCGACCGAGTACTTGTCCACGAGGCGGTGGATTTCGCGCTCACAAACAGCGGTGGCCTCAGCCTGGGCCTTGAGGTCACCCATGACGATCTCGGGGCTACGGGTGTTGCCCGCCAGGAGCTTGGCGACGTCCTTGAGGAACACGCCCTTGGACCACACGCGCACCGGAGTAATACGCAGGCCCTCGGTGTAGTAGTTGGTGGCGGAAACATCGAAAGAACCCGGGACGGAGCCGCCGGCATCCGCCCAGTGGCCCTTGTTCTGCGCGAAGGCCAGCAGGGTGCCCTCGTAGAAGATAGGGCGCAGGAAGGAAACGTCGTTCATGTGCGTGCCGCCCTGGTAGGGGTCATTGATGGCGAAGACGTCGCCTTCGTGGATGTCATCCCCAAATTCCTTGAGCACGGCCTGGCACTGAAAGTGCAGCGTGCCCACGTGCACGGCAATGTCCTGGTCACCCTGCATGACGGTGTTGCCCTCGGCATCGCACAGCGCGGAGGAGAAGTCGCGTGAATAGATAACGAAGGAGTAGCACGTACGCAGAATCTGCTCGGACATGAGGTTGACCGAGGTGGCGAAGGCGTTCTTGAGCACCTCGAAGGTCACCGGATCGAGTGAACGGCGGTTGGACGAGGACTTATTCTGCGTCTGCGACTGAGTTTGGGTTGTAGTCATGTCGATTCCTTTCAAAGGAGAGTCTTAAGGCGAGAGTCTTAGGCGTTGGTGGCCTTGCCGATGTGGATGCGGATGTTGGACCACTCATCAATTTCTGCGCGGTCTCCTGGCGGAATAACGGTGGTGGCGTCGAACTGATCGATGATGGCGGGGCCGTTGAGCTTCGCACCAGCCTTCAAATCCGGGCGGTGGTAAATCGGGACATCGGCCCAGCCGCCGTGGGCGGAGAAGTACACCGGGCGGGTCGTCTCCGGAAGCTCTGCTTCGTGCTCTTCAACCTCGTAATGCTTGAAGGGCGGGTTCTCCAGCTCACCGATGGCGATGAGGCCGATCTGGTAGAACTCCACGGCGCCCTCGCGGTCGGCGAAGGAGTACTCGCGCTCGTGCTCGTCATGGAACATGGCCACGGCATCATCCAGCGGGTTATCGGATTCCGGAATCTCTACGGTCAGGGAGCGCCACTGGCCGCGGTAGCGCATAGAGGCGGTCAGCTTGAACTTCATGCGCTCCTCGGGGACATGCTCCTTGTGGAGGCGCTCGCGGGCCTCGGAGATAAGCGCCTGGAATTCCTTGCGCAGGTCCGCAGTGTCCACTTCGTCCACGGGGGCTTGGTACATCTTGGTGATGTCATGGCGGATGTCCACGAGCAGGCAGCCCTGAGCAGAGGTCACGCCCGGGTGCGGTGGGACGACGACGGTGGGGATGGAGAGGTCACGGGCCACCTCAGCACCGTGCAGTGCGCCGGCGCCGCCGCCGACGACGAGAACGAAATCGCGCGGGTCATAGCCGCGGCGGATGGACAGCAGGCGAACGGCGTCGGCCATGTTGGCGTTGGCCACCTGCACGATGTTCTCCGCGGCGGTTTCGGTATCGAGACCGAGGGGTTCCGCGACCGTCTTGTTGACGGCTTCGCGCGCGGCATCCGGGTTCAGCTTCAGCGCGCCACCGATGAGCTCTGTGCCGAGGCGGCCGAGGGTGACGTTGGCATCGGTATTCGTGGCCTCGGTGCCGCCGCGCTCGTAGCAGACCGGTCCCGGATCCGCACCGGCCGACTGTGGGCCGTTGCGCAGGGATCCTGCCTCATCGATCCAAGCTTCCGAACCGCCACCGGCACCGATGGTGCCCACCTCAATGGACGGGAAGCAGATGGGGAAGCCGTACTCGACCTGCCACTGCTTGGTAATGCGAATATCACCTTCGTAGACCAAGGCGATATCGGTGGAGGTACCACCCATCTCCAGGCCGATCGCGTTGGAGTAACCGCAGCGCGTAGCGATATCCTGCACCGCGATGGCACCGGCGGCAATGCCAGAGGCGGCCAAGCGGACCGGGTAGCGGGAAACCATCTCCGGGGTCATGGAACCGCCGCCGGAGTGGAGGAGCAGCAGGTCGCCGTCGTAGCCGCCTTCCTCCAGCTGGCGGGACAGGCGGTTGACGTAGCCGGAGACCAGCGGCGCTAGGACCGCATTGGCGACGGTCGTGGAGAAGCGGTCGTGCTCGAAGATCTCTGGGAGGATTTCGGAGGAGGTGGAGATGGCGGCGTCGGGAAGCTCCTCGCGCAGGATCTCCGCCATGCGCTCCTCGTGGGAAGCGTTGGCGTGGGAGTTGATGAAGCAGATCGCCACGGTCTCAATTTTCTTGCGGCGCAGGATGCCGGCGATGCGGCGTGCCTCTGCTTCATCGAGTGGGGTGACCTCCGCGCCATCGAAGTCGATGCGCTCTTCTACCTCGTAGCGGTCGCGGCGGCGGATGTAGGGCTCGGCAACGTCCTTGTAGGCGTCCCAGAGCTCATCCTTGGTGCCGTCACGAATCTCCAAGACATCGCGGAAGCCCTTCGTGGTGATGAGCGCTGCGGGTGGGAAGCGGCGCTGGATCAGCGCATTGGTGGCCACCGTGGTGCCGTGGGAGAACACCTCGACCTGGTTGAGCTGGACGTCGGCCGACTTGAGGCCGTTCATCACCGCCTTCATCGGGTCATCCGGGGTGGAGGGGACCTTCGCTACCGACAGCTCGTGGGTGTCGGTGTTAACGATCGCGACGTCGGTGAACGTTCCGCCGACGTCAACGGATACGCGAAATGGCTTGGTCTCCGTCATGGTGTGGACCTCTCTTTCAAAGGCTAGTGAATTCGGTTGGAAGAAATCTTCATATGCTTCCCGGAAGCCGGCAATGGAGAAATGGTGAATAGAGGTGGAAATAGGTGGAGGAAACTCCAAAAACCCAGGCTGAAGGCCGCTAGAATTACCTGATTAAAAGTAAGATAGGACACTATTTCTCGGAGGGTTAAGTGGCGTCACAAGAAGGTCCGGTGTTGCGCATCGCCGATCTCGTCGTGATGGAGCCGCGGTTGGGCCGCGTTAATAAAGCTCCCGAAAGCGAAGATTTTGTGGGATTGTGTGCTGAGGGCGATGGCGACGTGACAGGCTGGCTGGTCTTGCCCCGAGAGGAGGGAACGCCCCGCGCCATTCAGCGCCGTCTCGCGGATGCCGCCGGTGTGGTCTTCCTTGAGTCCGAGTTTGATGAGCAGGAAATTCTGGACTCGGTGGATGGCAGCGTGGCCCTCTTGTACGGCACCGGAGGGGTGACGCGCCAAGACATTCGCCGCGCCGTGGATGAGCTGCTTCGGCGCCAGCCCAACCTTGCCTCCTGGCGGAAGCTGAGCACCATTGGTCAGCTAAGCCCGGGTCTGGTTAACCCGGCTCCGGAATCTGAGATCCTCGCGCGCTTTGCCCGGTTTAGCGGTGATTCCCTGCTGCTCTTGAGCATCGATGGGCGGGTCATTGCGGCAGCCGGCGAGCTTCCCGCGCGCAGTATTGCCCGTTCCCTATCGGTGGTCACTAACCACAGCACTACTACCTTGCACGTCGGGCGCTGGAAGGTCTTTGCCCGGTGGCTTGACATTGCTGGCGAAAGCCCTTCCTTCGACCATGGTTATTGGTTGATCCGAGGGAGGCAGACCAGTCAGGACGCAGACTTCGATGACCCTAGCTTTGCGGCATTGGAGGAGCTGCTTACCGCCTCCTTGCTGGCGCAGCGAAATATTCAGCGCAACCACGTCGCCGAATCCAGCGCGTTGTTGGTGGCCTTGTGTGATGAGAACTCGAATAGGGAGGAGGTGGCGACGACCTTGCGCAGAAGGGGATTTTCAGAGCATGCGAAGATGCGGCTCATTGTCTCCGACTCCGTGAAGGACTCCTACCGCAGCGATGTCCGGGACAAAGCCTTCGCCGTGGCCCAAGATGCGGGCGTGCCACTGGTGCTGGGATATGTGGCTGGCCGCACCTGCGTGCTGACGACGCAATCGGGTACTGAGACCAAGATTGCGGACGTGCTCTTCGGCTCAGTGGGGCTTTCCGATGGCTTCGACACCGTCGAGCAGGGCCCGCAGGCGTGGCGGCAGGCTTTGCTTGCTGCCGTCGTGGTGGATCGGAAGCACTCCTTGCACCTGCAAAACCTGGAGTTTTCTCAGTGCAGCGCCATTGAGAAGGCAGCGGCCTACCTGGGCCAGCGGGGCCTCGAAGATGCGGTGGGGGAGCTCGACCGCGCGATCGGCTCCATCAAGAACGGCGAAGAGATTTTTCATGCCTACGAGGCTGAAGGGTTTTCCGTCGCCCGTACGGCCAAGGTCGTGGGCGTGCATTCCAATACGGTCCGGCACCGGCTGGAAGCACTGGGGGACCGCATCCGCTTCTCCGATGCGGACCTGGTCCTCTGGGCGCTGTGGAAAGCATTGCGCCCCCGCATGCAGCGCTAAGCGGCTGGATACGGGGGCACAGAGGAGACGAGAGAGTAGAGAGTGAGAAGAGGAGCGGAGAGAACTACACCTTCTTCTTGGTGCGCGGGATGGGCTTGCCGGTAATCAGCGCGTGGAGCTTGCCGTCACCGATCTGCAGCTCTTCCGGAATGTCCTCGGAATCAACCTCGGTCATGATCTCCTTGATGAAGTCAGATTCCGGGATGGAGGAGTTGCGAGCGATGGCCACCAGCTCACGAGCCTCCTCATCGGAGAGGTGGTTGTCATTCTCAAAGCGCTTCTTGAGTAGCTCACGCGCGCGGCGGCGCAGGTCGGCCTCAGACTGCAGGTCCTTGCGGTTCTTCAGCCAGGCGAAGCCAATGATGAACATGATGGCAATGCCCATGTATCCCAGAATCGGGTAGACCCAGCCGATGAGGTTGGAGAAGCCGACGAAGGAGAGCACGAAGCCGATGAGCACGGAAATGACATAAACCTTGTAGAAGTGCTGCGGCTTGCCGCGGGTCAGGCGCTTGGCAAAGGCATAGAACATACCAATCGCGGTGTTATAAATCATGCCGTAGATGGCAACGGACATGGCGATACCAAGCCATGGGTGGATCTGCTCAATCATGGCCAGCGTTGGCATTTCAGCCTCGGTGATCGGGCCCACGGAGACGTAGAGGCCGCCGACCAGGACCGCCAGCAGGAAGAGGAAGCATACGCCTCCGAGAATGCCGCCGTAGCCCACCTCTTTGGCATCGAGGAAGTTGCCGCCGATGACGATCATCATGGAGACCACCACGATGACGTTCAGCCCCAAGTTATTGATGGCGGAGACCCACCAGTTGGGCAGCGTGGTGGGAATGTTCTGCGCCTGCTCGTTGAGGTGCGACCAATCGGGGTTGGCCGTGAGCACGGTGTAGACGGTGCCGATGGTCAGCAGAATGATGATGAATGGGGTGATGACTCCAATGGCGATGGTCACCTTGTCCACATCGAGCAGGCCGGTTAGCAGGGTGAGCACGAGCATGAGGACCGCGCCGATCCATACCGGCCAGCCCCACTGCTGGTTAAGGTTGGCGCCGGCACCGGCAAACATGGCGAAGCCGATGCAGAAGAGACAGGTCAGCGTGGCGAAGTCGAGGATCTTCGACACGATGGGGGTGGACACCGCGTTGAACACGGAAGTGTGCTCCTTGGCACGGTGATAAGAACCTAGTTGGAGAATAGTGATACCGGAGATGGTCATGGCCAGTGCAGTAACGATGGCACCGACGATGCCCATGTTGCCGAAGGCAACGAAGTATTGGAGGGCCTCGCGGCCGGACGCGAAGGAGGCACCCGCGAGCACGCCGATGAAGGCCATCGCGATGCCGAATGAGCGTTTAAGCATGGTGAACCTAACTTTAGGTGGATAGAAATCTCTACTTATGCAAACGGGGCAGGCGGCCTAGGAAAGGTGCCTGCCCCGTGCGTGATGGAGCGGAAGCTTTTAGTTCGCTGCCGCCTTGATGAACTCGGCGACGACTGCGAGCTCTTCCTCACCGCGGTCAATGACACCGGCGGAGGTGAACAGCCCGTGGTGGTAGCCCACGAGATGTTTGTGCGTGACGTCGACGCCTGCCTTAGCTAGCTTCCCGGCATACTCAATGCCCTCGTCCGCCAGCGGATCGTTATCCACCGTGATGACGAGTGACGGGGGCAGACCCTCTGGGAGCTCGTCAAGCAACAGTGGGGAGAGATCCGTGGCCGTACGCTGTGATTCCTCCGTGACGAAGGTATCGATGAACCAGCGCATGGTGTCCGATGCCAGCGGGAAGCCCTCCTCCAAGCGCTTGTAGGAGGCCCCATTTTCGGTTCGCTCGCGAGAGCAATCCGTGATCGGGTAGAGCAGGATCTGGGAGCTGAGCTTGGCAGCGTTCTCTTCGCCCACAAACTCGTTTGCCAGGGTGGCAGCGAGCTGGCCACCGGCCGAGTCACCCGCCACCGAGATGGAGGTCACGGTCAGGCCGTGCTCAGCCGAGGAATCTGACAACCAGCGGTAGGCGGCGCGGCAATCGTCGATAGCCGCCGGGTAGGTGTGCTCCGGAGCAAGGCGATAGTCCACGGCAACGACCGGGAGACCGGTCAGCACCGCGATACGGCGTACCGAGGAGTGGTGGGTCTCCAGGTTGCCCATGAGCCAGCCACCGCCGTGCATGTAGAGCACCGCAGGGGTCTCCTGTCCGCGCTCCGCCTCCGGGCGGGGGTCGTAGAGGCGAACCTGGAACTGGTCGACCTGGAAATCCGTGGTCGCGGGTTCCTTCTCCTCGTGGAGCGGGTTGGCGTGGGCAGAGGCTACGTAGTTCTCACGCACCTGCGGGATGGGGAAGTTATGGAAGGACTTCGCCCCACCATCGCGGAAAGGTTTCAGCGCCTTCCACGCATCCTCAGCGACGGGGCGCCCGGAGTATTCGTCGTGCAGAGTGTGCATTGTGAAACTACCTCCTAGACCAGCTCGTAGTCGTTGAGCTCGAGCTTGTCGGTGAGCTCGTAGTACTCAGCAACGTTGCCGGACCAGTTGTTGATGACGCGGCCTTCCTCGTTCTTGTACCAGGAGGAGCAGTCAGCGGAGAACGCAGATGCCTCGAGCTCCTTCTGGATCTTGGTGTTGAACTCGTCGATGACGTTCTTCTTCACGTCGAGGGCTGCCTCTGGGTTCTCGCGCAGGTACGCAACGGCCTGGGAGATGTAGCGGTCCTGAGCCTCGAGCATGGCCACCACGGAGTGGTGGTTGAGGTTGGTGTTCGGGCCGTAGAGCATGAAGAAGTTCGGGAAGCCATCCACGGACATGCCCAGGTAAGCCTCCGGGGAGTTGCCCCAGCGCTCACGCAGGTCGACGCCATCGCGGCCAGCAATCGGCAGGTCACCCTGGAACTCCTGGGAGTGGAAGCCGGTGGCGTAGATGACCACGTCGAAGTCGTGCTCTGCGCCGTCGTCGGTGCGGATGCCGGTCTCGGTGAACTTCTCGATGCCCGCGGTGATGAGCTCCACGTTGTCACGGTTGAAGGTGGGGTAGAAGTCATCGGAGCGCAGGATGCGCTTGCAGCCGAAGGCGAAGGTCGGGGTGAGCTTCTCCACCAGCTCTGGGTCGTTGACCTGGGAGCGCAGGTGCTCCATGGCCTGCTCGACACCTTCGGCCGCGGAATCGGTGCCCTTGCGGGTGCGGTCGAAGCCTTCCTCGCGAACCTCGTGGATCTCCTGGCGGATGGCGCGGTAGGAATCCGGGTTCTCCTGGAATTCCTTAAGCTCTTCATCGGTGAAGATGACCTGGTTGCGCGGCAGGATGTAGTTTGCGGAGCGCTGGAATACGGAGAGCTTCTCCGCTTCCTTGGCAACCTCCGGAACCAGCTGGACAGCGGAGGCCGCGTTGCCGATGACGGCGACCTTCTTGCCGTTCAGGTCGACGTCGTGGTTCCACTCGGCGGAGTGGAACTGTACGCCCTGGAATGCCTCGCGGTTCGGGAAGTTCGGGATCTTCGGCTTGGAGAGCTGGCCCCAGGCGCCGACGAAGACGCGGCCGTAGTAGGTCTCACCGTTGGCCTCGATCTCCCATGCCTTGAGGTCTTCCTTCCACTCGGCCTTGGTGATGCGGTGGTTGAATTTGATGTGGTCGTAGAGGTTGAATTCCTCAGCAAGAGCCTTGAGGTAGCCCTGCATTTCGTCCTGACCGGCGAACATGCGGGAGACGCCAAGGTTGAGGAAGTAGGAGTAGCAGTAGATCAGAGCCTGGGTATCGCAGGCAGCACCCGGGTAGGTGTTGTCGCGCCACACGCCGCCGACCTCATCGGCAGCCTCGAGGATGAGGAAGTCTTTCTGCTCGTCGCGGACCAGCTGGGCGCCCATGCCCAGTCCGCCGTAGCCGGTGCCGAGGATGATGCAATCGTAGATCTTCATAGTGGTGTGTCTCCTTTTAGACGGTGGTGGTGTGGATTAGTTTGCGCGGATGGCTTCGGCCAGGACCTGGAGGCCGTCGCGCAGGGTGGACTCATTGATGACCAGCGGGGGCAGGAGGCGGATGACGTTGCCGTCGAGGCCGCAGGTGAGGATGAGCACGCCCTGCTCGCGGCAGGTCTTGGCTACCTTGGCGGTGAGGTCAGCGTTCGGCTGGTTGTTGTCGTCTACCAGCTCGATGGCGATCATGGCGCCGCGGCCGCGGACCTCGGCGACGGTGGTGAGCTCGAGCAGCGGCTCCAGCTCCTCGCGGGTGATGGCCTCGATCTCGCGGGCGCGGGAAGCCAGATCCAGCTCCTCCATCTCCTCGAAAGCTGCCAGGGAAGCAGCACAGGCCACCGGGTTACCGGCGTAGGTGCCACCCAGGGAGCCCGGGTCCGGGGCATCCATGATCTCGGCGCGGCCGGTCACAGCGGACAGCGGCATGCCGCCGCCCACGCCCTTGGCGGTGGTGATGAGGTCCGGAATGATGCCCTCATCGTCGCAGGCGAACCAGGATCCAGTGCGGCAGATACCGGCCTGAATTTCATCGGCGATGAAGACAACACCGTTGTCGGTGCACCATTCCTGCAGCGCCGGGAGGAAACCCTTGGCCGGCTCGACGAAACCGCCCTCGCCCTGCACTGGCTCGATGATGACTGCAGCCAGTTCTTCGGTGCCGACGTACTGCTCGATGTAGCGCAGGGTGCGCGCTGCTGCCTGCTTGCCGTCGAGGCCGTCGCGCAGCGGGTAGGACATCGGCGCGCGGTAAATATCAGCGGCCAGGGTGCCAAAGCCCTGCTTGTAGGGCTTGTTCTTGGCGGTCATGGTCATGGTGAGGTTGGTGCGGCCGTGGAAGGCACCGTCGAAGACCACGACGCGGTTCTTGCCGGTGTAGCGGCGAGCGATCTTGATGGCGTTCTCCACTGCCTCCGCGCCGGTGGAGAAGAGACAGGTCTTCTTCTCGTGGGTGCCCGGGGTCAGCTCGTTGAGCTTCTTGGACACCTGGATAAAGCCCTCGTAGGGAGCGTTGAGGAAGCAGGTGTGGGTCAGGTGGCTGGCGGCCTCGGCGACGGCCTTGGCAACGCGCTGGTTGGAGGCGCCAACGGAGGTCACGGCGATGCCGGATGCGAAGTCGACGATGGTGTTGCCGTCGACGTCGACAAGCACGCCACCGTCACCGTCGGTGATGTAGGAGGGGTAGCCCGGGATGACGCCAGCAGCGACGTCTGCTTCACGTGCGGCATTCAGCTCCTGGCTGCGAGGACCAGGGATTGCGGTGGAGACATTCCGCTCCTGGGGGAGGCGGTGCTTGAGATCCTGCATGCTGTCTGCTCCTTAATACTCGGAATTTTTTATGACGTGGGTCATTCTTATGGCTAAACTTCAGAAGGGCCATAGACAATCTGGTGAAAGAATGGTGAGAATTTGTCCACAATGGATACGGGGGTAGCGGTCGGGCTGGAAGAGGGGAGCGTTTCCCTGAGATGGTTGGCTAATCAGCCTGATTTGGGGATAGAAATTCTGCACGATTGTGGGCGCCCTTTTTCCGTAATGCACCCGTGTGAGCTGCGCGATCCCCGTGAGTTTGTGGGGTCTGGGGTGGTTATCCTGCTTACCGGCATGGCGTTTGAAGGGAAATCGGAAGAGCTGGCGGAGTACATCCACAGGGTGGCCGAAGGCGGGGTAACGGGGGTGGGTTTCGGCGTTGGGATTGCCTTTGCCGAGGTTCCGCCCGCCATGGTGGAGGCCGCCCGGGAATGCGATATTTCGCTCTTCACGGTGGCGCTGCGTGTTCCTTTCGTCTCGGTGCTCGCGCGTCTCCACGACGAGCTGCAACGCCAGCGCGAGGAAGGGCTGGAGCGTTTCATTGCCCAGCAGGGTGCGCTGAACGACGCCGCCGTGGCCGGCCTCGACGCCCTCGTGGACAAGACCGGCCGACTTTTGGGTGCGCACTGTTGCCTCGTGGATAAGGATGGGCGGGTCTTCGCGCAGTCGAGCCTTCCCGGGCTGCCGCCGGTGGAGTGGGCACCAGTGATTGCTGATGCCCGCGCTCAAAACTTCTATGCCGCACGCCGTGTCGGCGGGTGGAATGTTTTGGCCCAGCGCTTGGCCGACCACGGCGCACGATCCTTTGGTCTGCTGGCGGTGGCGCGTGAGAGTTTCGGTGTGAACGAGCGCGCGCTGCTCAAACAGGCCGCAGGTCTAGCGGAACTCACGGTGAAGCGCCCGCAGGAGCTGCGGCGCACCCAAAACGAACTCAACTCCATGGCCATGGCTATTCAGTTGGGTATGGACCAGCCAGAAGATCCCATGCGCCGCATCTTCCACATGGTGGGTGATGCGCAGGGTCGGGTGCGTCCTGTGCTGGTGAAATCTGAGGGGGAGCGCGCCCACCAGCGCTTCATTCAGGCGTTGGATGCCCGACTGCAGGAACACGGGCGCTTGCTTTTCGAGTACGCGCTGGATAAATCCTCCAGCCTCCTGCTCTTTAGGGGAAGCCGGTCGATGAAGAACCTGCAAGACTTGTTGCGCGATATTCGCGGAAGCAAGCGCATCGTCGTGGGGCAACCTATACCATGGGCCGAGCTGGGAGTAGGAGTTGTCCGTGAATTGGAATCCTTCGCCTTTGGGTTGCAGCCAGGAATGTTGGCGGGACCAGAATCGCGGACGCTGAGCTGGACCAGGGATCCTCGGGTCAAGGGTGCGGTGCACAATCGCGCCGAAGAAACCTGGGGCAAGGTGCGCGCCTTTGATGCGGAGCACGGCACCGAACTGGCGGAAACCCTGGAGGTCTACCTGCGCGCGGGTGGGCATGTGAGCCGCACTGCTGAGGAGCTGCAGTCGCATCGGCATACCGTGCGCAAGCGCATCGCGGATTTGGAAGATCTCCTGGAAGTCGATCTCAAGGATCCCCTCGTGGCGGCGGAGCTGCTCATCCTCGGGGTCAGCGTTCCGGATTGAGGCCTTAAAAGTCAGCTAAGAGTCAATACTGAGTAAGAGAAGCTCCGCCCGGGTTACAGGGTTGGCCAGGTCCACGCCGCAGAGTTGCTCCACTTTATCCAACCGAGCGCGCACGGTGTGGCGGTGAACGCCGAGCTCCGCGGCGGCGGTGGCCAGGTTGGCGTTGCCCACGAGGAAGGCTCGCAATGTAGTAAGCAGCTCGGTGTTGTGTTGCGTATCGTGCTCGGCTAGAAGGCTGACCGTGGTTGCGCGCCGAGCGGCGAGAGCCTCGGGCACGCCCGGCTCTGCCAACCACGTGGGCGCAGCGGAGTCGAAAGGCGCCACCGTGCCAAGTGGGAGGCTGCGGGCGTGGTTGTGGAGTGAGGATAGAAGCGCTGGGGTCAGTGTCTGCCATTGTGTGTGCCGCAGGTGAGATGCCCGGAGGTAGCGCGTGTGCTTCCCAAGGAGTTGCGGGTGCACGGTGCCCGGTGGAAGCGCGATAAGTGCCGAATCGTGGTCCGGGCGGATGAGGCTGAGAGGCTCGGCTTTTCCAATTTCGCTCAAAGCCCGCGTGAGGCGGGAGGGGGAAGGCGCCGTGAGAAACAGGACATCTATGAGGTCATGGCTATCGACCATATGAAAAGCCGCCTGCAGAGCGGGGGAGTTCACGCCGGCGAGCTGGGCGTCGAGTGCCAATGCCCCGAGGATTGTGTGCGCAGTGGTGTCGGGGTGGTCCAAGAGCAGGCTGGCCAGACCCGCTAGGTGCCGAATGAGCGCCCGAGAGTAGGAATCGAATTTTTCTGCACGCGTTACCGCGATGGCCCAGCGCCGTCCCGCCGAGCCGAAAATGCTGGTGATGGTGGCGCCTGTGCTTGTCGACGTCCCCGTTCCCCGCCCCGTCTGCTCCGCGGCCTCCACCGCGGCGTCGGCTGCACTGAGCTGGCCGCGATCGCTGCGGCTGACCACCGCTCCGGAGGAACTGGCTACCGCTACCGCGGCGCCGAGTTCCTTGCCTGCCTGTGCGATGAGTGCGCCGATGTTCGTGGCCGCCGCCTGGTTGAGGCGCTCCTGCTGGCGGTGGAGTGCAAAGTGCGCGTTGTTGTCCAAGCGGGCCTGTTCTTGAGCCACGGCCGTGGTGATGGAAACGAATCGGGTGGCGCGCGGGACTTCAAAGAGGGTGAGGTCGTGCTGGGAGCAGGCGCGGATAAGTTCTGCGGGAACCTCACTGAAGGCCAGTCCGGTGCCAAAGCCGATGCCCTGCACGCCGGCCGCGGCGAGGGCCGCAACATAGCGCTCGAATCCTTCGGCTGCCTCCTGGAAGGCAAGCCCCAACGTGAGCATGAGCGCGCCGGGGGAGGTGAACTCGCTGGGGTCCGCGAGCTCGGAGGCGTGAATGGTGTTGAAGGAGGTTTTAGCGCTAAGGACGCTCCGCAAGCTCAGAGAGCGCTGGTTGAGCAGCCAATGGAAGGAAATCTCACGCATGGTGGACAGACTACACAGTAGTGGGAACAAAATTTATACATAGTGTCCATAGTGTTCGGGGCGTGTTGGGGGCCACACTAAGGGGCATCCTATTCAACCGAACACAAAAGGAAGACCATGCAGGAACTTCAGTACCACATTGAGCAGTCCCGTCACCTGGGTCAGCAGGTCCCGGGCCCGAAGAGCGCCGCCCTGGATGAGCGCCGCAAGAACGCCCTCCCCGCGGGCATGGCACCGTCACTTCCGGGCTACGTAGTGGATGCCGATGGCGGCATTCTTGCCGACGCCGACGGCAACCGCTTCATCGACCTCGCTTCCGGTATCGCTGTGACCTCCGCTGGTGCTTCGAACCCGGCCGTCGTGGCCGCGGTTCAGGAGGCCGTCGCGCACTTCACCCACACCTCCTTCACCGTGTCCCCGTATGAGTCCTACGTGGCCGTGGCAGAAAAGCTCAACGAGGTCACCCCGGGTGACCACCCGAAGAAGACCGCGCTGTTTAACTCCGGCGCAGAGGCCGTCGAGAATGCCGTGAAGATTGCCCGCAACTACACCGGAAAGCGCGGTGTCGTGGTCATGGACCGCGCCTTCCACGGCCGCACCAACCTGACCATGGCTATGACCGCCAAGCAGTCGCCCTACAAGAATGGCTTCGGCCCCTTCGCCCCGGAGATTTACCGCGCACCGATGTCCTACCCGCTGCGTGACGGCCTGAGCGGCGCCGAGGCGGCCCAGAAGACCATCACCATGATTGAGCAGGAAGTCGGCGCAGCTAATCTGGCCTGCGTTGTTGCTGAGCCGATTCAGGGCGAGGGCGGCTTCGTCGTCCCGGCCGAGGGCTACCTCGCAGCAATCCAGAAGTGGTGCAACGAGAACGACGTGGTCTTCATCGTCGACGAGATTCAGGCAGGCATGATGCGCACCGGCACCTGGTTCGCCTCCGACCATGAGGGCATTGTTCCGGACATGGTGACCATTGCGAAGGGTATTGCCTCCGGTATGCCGCTGTCCGCAGTGACCGGCCGTGCGGAAATCATGGATGCCCCGCAGCCGGGTGGCCTGGGCGGTACCTACACCGGTAACCCGGTGGCCTGTGCTGCTGCGCTGGCAACCTTCAAGGAATTCGAAGAGAAGGACTTCGGTGCGCGTGCCCAGAACCTAGAGAAGGTCGCCCGCGAGGAGCTGGAACCCATTCTGGGCGATGAGCGCGTGGCCGAGTTCCGCGGCCGCGGCGCCATGCTTGCCCTCGAGTTTGTTACCGCTGAGGGTGAGCCGGACTCTGAGCTGGTGCACAAGATTGCCGACGCCGCCAAGGCCGAGGGCGTCCTGCTGCTGACCTGCGGCCTCGACCACAACGTCATCCGCTTCCTGCCTTCTCTGGCTATCCCGGAAGACCTGTGGCGTGAAGCGCTGCAGGTCGTCGTGAAGCAGTTCAACGAATACAAGTAAGGCAAGATCACGTGCTCACCCAGCGCTGGCTGGGTGAGCACAAGTTTTAGTAATCATCGGAGAAGTCTTTGTCCAACAAAATTTCTGTGCCGCAGAGGGATGAATCCGCGGCGGAATTCAAACCTGCGTTGTCTTTTGCGCAGGGCGTTGCCCTCATTTTTGGCACCAACATCGGCGCTGGAGTCCTCTCCATTCCTTATGCCGCTCGCAACGGCGGATTCCTTGCGCTCGTCATTGCCCTGCTCGTGGCCGGTACTCTCACGACCATTTCCATGTTGTACGTGGCGGAGTCCGCCATGCGCACCAAGTCCACGCTTCAAGTCTCCGGACTGGCCGAACATTACCTCGGGCAGTGGGGCAGGTGGCTGGTCTTCGTTGCCATCATCGTTAACGGCATCGGCGCGCTCATTGCCTATGCCGCCGGTTCCGGCGACTTGATCAACAACATCTTCGGTCTGCCGCCACTCCTCGGAACGCTGATCTTCTTCGGCTTCGGCTCGTGGGTGATGTACCGCGGTCTGCACACCACGGGTAAGACCGAGGGCGCGATTACGGCCGGAATGGCTATCATCATCGCTGTCCTTTGCGGATGGACGATTCTGGGCCCTGGAATCAAGATTGACAACCTTTTGGTTATGCACCCGTTCTTCATCGTCCCGATTCTGAATCTGGCGGTCTTCTCCTTCTTGGCACAGTATGTGGTTCCGGAGCTGGTGCAGGGCATGGACCCGGCCAAGCCGCAGCAGACCGCCCGGGCAATCGTTATGGGCATGGTCATCACCGGCTTTACCCTGGCGTTGGTACCTTTTGCCGCGCTTGGCCTTCTTGGCATGGAGGTCACCGAAGTGGTGACCATCGCCTGGGGAGAGGCACTCGGTCCGGTGGCCTACTACCTGGCCAACATCTTTGCCCTAGCGGCCATGTTGACCTCCTTCCTGGCGATTGGTTTTACCACCATGCGCAACGTCCTAGACATCTTCCACTGGGAAGGCGTGAAGGGCCAGCGCATTGTGGCAGTGGCGCTGACGGTTGTTCCGCCACTGGTGATTTCCATTGCTGGTCTCGGTGGCTTCGTTGCGGCGTTGTCCTATGCTGGTGGTTTTGCGGGCGCCATCATGTCCGTCATCCCGGTGATGCTGTTGCATGCCTCCCGAAAGAAGGGCGACCGCGATCCAGGCTGGAACGTGGGCGGACTCGCACACCCAGTAATCCAAGGAACCATCATCGTGGTCTACGTCTTGGCCTTCCTTTACTCGATCATTTCTATCCTTGGGTTGGTGCCGGCAGGCTGGGCTTAGATCCGGCTTTTCGACGCGACACCCCGCCTACTTGCCAAAGTTCGGGCCAGATCTTGAGTCAGGAGCGAGGGATTTGGCAGAACGGGCAGTTGTAGCCCGGACCTGGCTCTAGTTCGTGCCGAAAAAAAGGCTGGGCCGCTCTCCATGTCGGGAGCGGCCCAGCCTTTCAGCATGATGTAACCGAGGTTACGGCCTAGAAGATGCCGTGGTTATGAAGTGCCTCGTCATCGGAGGGGACCTCAGAAATGGCATCCCACATTTCGACGAGCTTGCCGTCCTCGACGCGCCACAGCTCGCAATAGGAATGGCGCGCACCAGCGATGCTGCCTTCTGAATGGGTCAGAACGAACTGTCCCTGCGCAATCGTGCGGTGGATGCGCTCATACTCCAGCCCCTCGCCATCTTCCTTCAGCTTGGTGAGGAAGTCGACGCAGTTTTCGGCACCATCGGCGATGTCAGGGGAATGTTGGGCAAACTGATCATCGCGGGTGTTTTCGATGAAACCGGAGTAATCAGCGCCGATGAGCGAGCGGGTGAAGAACTCGATGACGAACTCTCGGTTCTGCTCGGTGAGGCTCTCATCACCGATTTCGGTAGCGCCATCGAGCTGCGTGCGGCCGCTTGCGTTCGGTTCTGCCAAGGGAACGAGGTTGTCCCAGTGCTCGACAATCTTGTCGCCCTCGACGCGGTAAATATCGAAACCGACGAAGGGCTCATCCTCGATGCCGTCGAAGCGACCATGCAAAGCAACGAGGCCGTTGGCTTCATCCGTAATCACGCGGGCGTTGGTGTACTTCAGTCCCTCGCCCAGATCCGCGACAAATTTCTTGAGCCCTTCTGCATCATTAGCGATGAGGGGAGAGTGCTCCACAAAGTTATCGGCGAAGTGCTTGTCCAGGACCGAGGTATCGTGGCCGTCGAAAAGCGCGGTGTGAACCTCGAGGACAGAGTTTCCTAGTGAAGTCATGGAATCTCCTTAGTTGGCCACGAAGTAGGTGCGCTTGTTGACGAACTCATCCATGCCATAGGGGCCGAGCTCGCGGCCGTAACCGGAGTTCTTCACGCCACCGAAGGGGACTTCGGCGCCCTCCGCCGCGTAGGTGTTGACGTTGGACATGCCGACCTCCAGGCGCTGGGCAATCTTCTCGGCGCGCTCGACGTCCTTGGAGAAGACGCAACCGCCCAGGCCGTACTGGGTGTCGTTGGCCAGCTCCAGCGCCTCTTCGTCGCTGCTGACCTTGAACACGGTGGCCACCGGGCCGAAGAGCTCTTCGTAGTAGACATCAGAGCCAACCGGAACATCGGTCAGCACGGCGGGGCTGAAGTAGGAAGACTTCTCATCGACGAGCTCGCCGCCGACGTGCAGAGTGGCGCCGGCCGCCACGGTGCGGTCGATCTGATCCTTGAGGTTTTCTGCCGCGCTGCGCGAAGACAACGGGGTGTAGACAGTTTCGGAAGCCTCCTGCGGGGTACCCGGCTTCATGGCCTTCGCGAGCTCGACCAGCTCAGCGACGAACTCGTCGTAGATATCCTCCATCACAATCAGGCGCTTGTTGGAGTTGCACGCCTGGCCGGTGTTGTACATGCGGGTCTCCCACGCATCCTTGGCTGCCTGCTTGACGTCATCGGTGTCGAGGATGACGTAAGGATCGGAGCCACCGAGCTCGAGTACTGCCTTCTTGAGGTTCTTCGCAGCCAGAGAACCCACCGCGGCACCTGCGCGCTCGGAGCCGGTGAGGGACACACCGCGCAGCTCCTTGTGCTCGATGATCTTCTCTGCCTGCTCATGGGTTGCGAAGATGTTGGTGTAGACGCCCTTGGGCACACCGGCGTCATCCATGATCTTCTGGATGGCAAGCGCGGAGCGCGGGCAGATGGTGGCGTGCTTCAAGACGATGGTATTGCCCAACATCAGGTTTGGTGCGGCGAAGCGCGCGACCTGATAGTAAGGGAAGTTCCACGGCATGATGCCCAGCAGAGTGCCGATAGGGAGGCGCTGGATGTAGCCCTTGCCGTCCATCTCGACGGGGATTTCCTCGTCGGCGGCGAACTTCGGGCCGTTGTCGGCGTAGTAGGCAAAGATAGCGCCGCTGAACTCAGCCTCCTCGAGGCCCTCGGAGACCGGCTTGCCCATTTCGGTTGCAATGATCTCAGCGAGCTCATCCTTGCGCTCTTCGAAGAGCTCGGCAACGCGCGTGACTAGCTTGGCGCGCTCCTCGATCGGGGTATCGCGCCAACTGAGGAATGCCTCGTGCGCGCCATCAACGGCGGCCAGGATTTCCTGGTCAGTGGCGTGGTCAAAAGTCTCAAGAACCTCACCGGTAGCGGGGTTTTCTACGCGAAATCCGGACATTGCTTCATCCTCCAATGATTGAAGTGTGTATGGGTTGCACCCCATTATGGGGCGGATTGTGACTTATTGCAAGGGTTCTGCACTTTATGTCATTTGTCTCAGTATTGGCTTATGGGGTACTTGGACTGAGGGGGTGAAAGGAGGCCACTTAGCCCCGCCAGGGCTGAATGCCCGCGCGGCGCCAGGCCTCCAAGAACTGGGTAGTCTCGGCTTCATCGGTAATGGACACGCGCACGCCCTCATCGAGGTAGCGGCGGATGACCACGCCTTCATCGAGCATCTTCGTTTCCACCTCCGCGGCATCCGCGCGCGGCAGCCACACGAAGTTGCCGTAGGACTTCTCGGCCCCTAGTTCTGCGCAGACGCGGTCGCGTTGTGTTTTGGTGATTTCGACGGCGTCGTCAAGCTCGTCATGGCGCTTGAGCACCTCCACCGCGGCAGTTTCTGCCATGGCGGTCACCGTTAGCGGCAGGGAGAGCAGCTGCAGAGCATTGATGATTTCTGGGCCAGCCACCGCGTAGCCCACGCGCATGCCGGCCAGGCCCCATGCCTTGGAGAAGGTGCGTACACCGAGCAAATTGGGGTAGCGCTGGTATTCCTCCACTGAATCCGGGGTATCGGGGGCGTCGTTGTATTCCCAGTAAGCCTCATCCAGCAGTACGACGACGTCCTTGGGCACCCGGTCCATGAAGGCGCGGAATTCACCGCGCGTGATGACGGTGCCCGTCGGGTTATTGGGGTTGCACAGGATGATGAGCTTGGTCTTCTCCGTCAGGGCGGCAAGGACTGCCTCCAGATCGACGCGGTAATCCTCCGTGAGCTGGACCAGAATCGGTTCCGCGCCGGCCATGCGCACGTAGAGGGGGTAAGCCTCAAAGCTGCGCCAGGGCACGATGACCTCATCACCCGTCTGGCAAGAAGCCAAGATGGTGGCCTGCAGGATGGGCGTGGAACCCGCCGAGACGAAGATATTTTCCGCCGGGACATCTAGGTAATTGCACAAGGCGTTGGTGAGCTCTAGGCTGCCGGGCTGTTGGTAGCGGTTGGTGGTGCGGGCGGCGTCGGCAACCGCGGCAATGATGTCCTCGGCAGGCGGGAAGGGGACCTCGTTGGAAGAGAGCTTCAAGGCATTGGGGAAATCCTTGCCCACCTTGTACTCGGGGAAGCTTGAGAGATCACTACGAAGCATAATCACGTCCTTTCTAAATCATGTCCCAGATGGTCACGGCCATAATCAGCAGGCCCATGCCGAAGACGAAGTAGTTCCACGGGTCATTGCGGAATTGCTTGTACACGTCCAGTTTCTTGAACATGTACACCGGAACCAGGTAGACGATGAACGCCACGAAGACACCGGAGACCACGGAAATCATCGAAATAATGGAGGGGTTGAAGATCGCCACGAGCGTGGTGCACACGAAGGCGATGAGATAAATGATGTTGAGCAGCGTGCGGTGCGAGACCTTTTCCGCCAGCTTTGGCGCGGCGTTCTTCAGCAGGTATTCCGTTCCCTCTTCGGTACCGAGCATGTGGCCGAAGTAGGAGGAGACGATGGCGCAGATGACCACGATGGGGGCCATGTAAGCCATGAACGGAGTGCCCGTGACGTTGGCGAAATAGGAGAGCACCGGGATGTTTTGCTCGAGTGCCTCATTCATACCGTCGGCGCCGAGCGCGAGGACGCAGGACCACACGAAGAACATGGTGAAGACGACGAGCAGGATGGCGGTGTAGAACTCCGTGCGGGAGACGCGCTTCTCGGTCTTCTCGCCGTACTGCGGCTGCATGTCGATGGCGAACTGCGAAAGCGCCGCCATGTGGGAGAAGGAAAAGACCAGCACCGGAAGGATGAGGAAGATGCCCTTGAGCATCTGGCCCCAGCCATCGGCACCATCGTCAAAATGGATGAAGCTGTGCAGGTCCCAGCGCGGAATGAGGTAGATGGACGTGATGGCCAGGGCGATAATCAGCGGGTAGACCAGCACTTGGGCCAGCCAAATCATAGGTTTGCGGCCGATGGCGAAACCACCGGTCATGATTCCGACGCAGATGGTGGCCAGCAGCCAGCGGTCGATGGAAGGCCCGCCCAGCTGGTTGACGATGAAGCTATCCACCGCGTTGGTGATGGAGACACCGTAGATCAGGACGGTGGAAAAGACCGTGATCCAGTACAGCACCGCGAAGCCAATTCCTTGGCCTTTGCCCAGGTATTGCGAAACCAGCTCGAGGATGTCTTTGCCGTGGTCCTCCTTGGGTGCGCCGGCAACGATGCGCGCATAGGTGCGGTGTGAAAAGTACACCAGCGGAAGGATGAAAACCGTAGCGAAGACGAGCGGCCAGAACCCAAATCCGCCGGCGTTAAGCGGCAGGAAGAGGATGCCGGCACCTACGGCGGTGCCGAAGAGCGTAATGATCCACGATGCGGTGGAGGCGGCGGGGCGCTGCTTGGCGACGACCCCATCGCCCACGATGTGCTCGCCCTCTTTCAGGTCACTGGTGGGCGGTGTGGATGTTGTTGAGGGAGTATTGGTAGAGCTCATGGTGAGCCTCCTCTAGTCGATGGGTAGGGAGTGGTCCTGGTCAGTGATGACGTTGATGAGAGCTGGTACGCCGTCTTCGGCGATGGCGCGCAGGGCCCGGGCTACTGCCTCTTGTGCCTGCGAGTCGTCGGTAACGAGCTCACCGTGAGCGCCGAAGCCGCGGGCTACCGCCGCGAAATCTGGGTTCACCAGCTGGGTGCCGGAGACGCGATCAGGGAAGTGCTTCTTCTGGTGGTCGCGGATGGTTCCAAATTCGCCATTGGACATGACGATGATGAGGAAGGGCGCGCCGTATTGCAGTGCGGTGGCCAGCTCTTGGCCGTTCATGAGGTATTCGCCGTCGCCAGCAATGGTGACGACGGTGCGCTCCGGGAACTGCAGTTTGGTGGCTACTGCGGCCGGGATGGAATAGCCCATCGAGCCGTTGCGCACGCTGAACTGGGAGGGGTAGACCTGCGAGCGCAGGAATTGTTGGGCCCAGATGCAGTGGTTTCCGGCGCCGAAGGTGTAGATGGGATCCTGCGGCAGCTGTTCGTGGAGTGCTGCGAGGATGGCCTCCATGTGGGCGGTGCCTTCTTTTCCGGGACGGTAGTCCGCTGGCTCGGGGAGAGTGGCGAAGTCGAGGTGGTTCGCGTGCGCGTTATCAAACCACTCGCCGCGCTTGTCCTTGCCCTCGATGCTCAAGCGGTCCAGGGTGTTAGCGAAGGCTACGGGGCTCGCCACGATGTGTTCTAGCAGCGCCACGGAGTGGCCGCGGAGGCTGGTATCAGGATTGATCGCGATGTTGCGTGCCTGAGGTGACTGGCGCAAGGTATAGCCATCGGTGGGAACATCACCGAGAACGGCACCGACTTCGATGACGAGGGAGGCGGCTTCCAAAAGTTGTGCCGCGCGTGGGTCGCGCCCATAGCCGAGCCAGCCGGCGTTGGCGGGGGAGTCGAAAGGCACGCGGTCAGCGGCGCGGAAGTCTTGAATGATCGGGATGCGGTGCTCTTCGGCGAAGCGAGTGATCTTCTCTGCGGCCTCCGGGGTCCAGCGCGGACCGCCGGCAAAAATGAGTGGACGCTCTGCGCGGCTCAGCTCGCGGGAGAGGAGGTCCAGGTGATCGTCGGAAAGCGCGCCTTCCGCAACCGGGATGGGCGGATGGATGGTGCCCGTGTACTCCTGGTGGAGAATATCCTCCGGCAGGCCCACGATGACGGGGCCGGGGCGGCCCTGCTGGGCTTGGAAGAAAGCTTCGGCCACGACGCGGGAGGCGCGCGAGGGATCATCGAGGACGAAGACCTGCTTGGCCTGGGTGCCGAACCAGGCCTTGGGGTCGAATTCCTGGAAGGACTCGCGGTCGCGGTCGGAGGTGGGGATGAGGCCCACGAAGAGGACGAGCGGGGTGGCATCCTGCCAGGCGGTGTGGATGCCCACGTAGGCGTTGGCCGCCCCGGGCCCGCGGGTGACCATGGCGACGCCCGGTTGGCCGGTAGCCTTGCCGTGGGCTTCGGCCATGTAGGTGGCACCGCCTTCGTGGCGGGTGACGATGGCCTTAACGGGGGAATCGTAGAGGCCGTCGAGGACGGGAAGGAAGCTTTCGCCGGGCACGAGGAAAGCGCGGGTGACGTTGTGCGCGGCGAGGGATTCGGCAATAGCGGCGCCGACATGTGACATGGAAACCTCCCTGGTGTTGTTGTGGTGGTGGTCTCATTATTCTTTGCTGATGTCATGTTGTCTAATGTCTAGAAAGCTGGAAACCCATACCCTAAAGGCATGTGCCGTGGTAGAAGTGGGGGAATGGACATGGTGAAGGCCAAATATTTCCTTGCGGTGGCTGAGGCTGGCACGGTGACCGCTGCCGCGGCGCGCCTGGGTATTACCCAGCCGGCGCTGAGCCGCCAGCTGCGGCGCTTTGAAAAAGAGCTGGACCTGCAACTCTTCGTGCGGGCAGGGTCCTCACTAGTGCTTAGCGACGCTGCACATGCCCTCATCCCGACCTGCCGCCGCCTCCTCGCCGAATCTGCGCGCGCCGGGCAGGCAGTGGAGGCACTTCGCGCGGGCAGTATCCCGGCACTGCGTGTGGCTGCTACGCCGACGACGATTTCGACTCTGCTTGCGCCCTTTATTGAGGCCGCTGGCCAGACTATCCCTCTGCTCACAACGACCCCGGTCACGCACTACGACGTCTTTGACGCGCTGGAAGGCTCCGCCGACGTGGTGATTGCCACCATCCCGCCAGGCAATGACGTGGCCTCACTGGCTTTGGGCACGATTCCGGTGCGTGCCTGGGTGCCGCCGACGCACCCAATGGCATTGGAGTGTGCGGGTTCGACCAGCGTGGAGGTTAGACGGTTATTGCAAGAAAAGGTGGCTCTGCCCTCGCGGCGCAGCGTGTCCCGCGGGGTGGTGGATTCCTTCGTGGGCACGGCCGGCTGTGCCTTGGGCTCGCATGCCGAGTGCGATGACACCGCAACCTTGAGTGCCTTGGCCCGCTCGGGCCGAGCCGTGGCCCTGATGACAGAGCTGCAGCCTCCGCGGCTGGTGGGCTTCGACGTGGTCGATGGTGAAAAGACCCTGGGCGGGGTGCCGCTGGTCGCGGCCTGGTCCCCGGGGCACTTCGCGGGGCAGGAGATTGCACAGATTGCGCGGCGGTTCCGGAGTTTTATTGAGGGTTCGCTTCGCTAGGGTCTGCTTCTGGGCGCTGGGCGGTGTGCGCTTGGTGTGCGGTGGATAAAACTGCCCCAGTTGCCAAAGTTCTGGCCTGAATCAGAAGCGATAACTTTGGCAGCAATGGCAGCTGCGCAGCACTCAGCGGTGAACCGTGTTACCTTGGGGCTTAATCTTCCGGGGGGGGGGAAATGACATGAGACATGGCATTGTGCGCGATCTGTCTAAAGGTGTGCTTGCAACTCGCGTGCGCCGAGGAGAAGTAACGCGACTGGCCAAGGGGCTCTATGTCTGGGGCAGGCCCGAGCCATTAGAACTGTTGAAGCTGCTACAGGAGCACCGGCCATTCCTTAAGGCGACAGGAACAACGGCTGCCCAGGTGCTTCTTGGAGAGACAGTTACTTTTCCACTGAAGCTCGCCAGTGTGGAGAGAATGCCGGCATCGACTTTTTATGTGCACTCGCGGGTGAGCGTCGAAAGCTTTGTTACCTCGTCTGGGATCCGGATTCTTAATCCTCTTGTCGCTATGAAGTCCGTGAGCCCTGAAATGGGGATTCGCGTTTTTGAGTCCATCTATTCCTCGAAAGCCGGACGAGCCCGACTGGATAGTCACCGCGAAGCACTCAATGTTATCCCTGTGGTAAGCCAACGCATGCTGGACCAAGCCGCGCTATTCACCGATTCTGGTGCGGAGGTGAAAGTGGCGAAGGGGCTGAAAAGGCGTGGGCTCAAGGTCGAGTGCAACGTTGTTATCGGTCACTACACCTGGGATATCGTGCTCCCAGAGCTCAAGATCGCGGTAGAAATCAACGGGATGAAATTCCATTCCCAGCAAGAGTCATGGTTGCGGGACCACTGGAAGAACAACGAAGGTGCTCTGATTGGGTGGTTAACGCTGCGCTACACAGGTCATTGCGTGGCTCATCATCTGGACTATGTAATCGACCAGATAGCTAATGCCAGGAATCCGGACTTTGAGAAGCGCTACTTCAAATTCATCGGATTTTGGCACGAGGGAGTGTTGCCGCCCAAACCAAAGCCCTGGGAGTACAGCGAGCATTTGAGGTATCTGCCGCCTGTGCCGCCGGAACCGCCAGACTTTCCGGGGCCACCCAACTGCCCTAGATGACGAAGTTA
The DNA here is from genome assembly GCF_001808885.1 of Corynebacterium sp. HMSC074E01. Classification (NCBI taxonomy): domain Bacteria; kingdom Bacillati; phylum Actinomycetota; class Actinomycetes; order Mycobacteriales; family Corynebacteriaceae; genus Corynebacterium; species Corynebacterium sp. HMSC074E01. Next base: position 79,453 of record NZ_KV794846.1, on the reverse strand, counting down.
TTGCCAGATCTTGAATCGGAGCCGCGAACTTTGGCAGAACGGACAGTGTGGAGCGTGGTCCTGGCAGCAGGTCGCGGACGCTAGGCAGCAACCAGCCCCTCAACAATGAGCGCCAATGCCGCGCTGATAACTACGACGATGACAATGCGGTTGAGCACCGTGGCGTTGATGAAACGGTTGAGGTAGCTGGCGGCAATGAGGCCCAGGATGGCTACCGGCAGGTAGGCCGCGGCGGCGGTGAGCTGCAGGCTGGTGATTTGCCCGTTCAAGCCCAAGATTGCCAGCGAGATGGTGGAGCCGATGATGAAGGTGCCCGACAGGGTTCCGCGTATGCGGGCTGGGTCATAGCCTTTAAGCACCAGCGCCATGGGCGGGCCACCGATGGAGGTCGACGTGCCCAGGAATCCGGAAGTAGCGCCCGCGACAGCAATGTTGGTCGTGGTGTGCTTGGGTGACCAGCCGAGGCTGGACAAGGTCATGGCGAAGATGACCGCGCAGCCGATGAATAGGGAGAGCCCGCGGTGGGAGAGGGAGGCAATCGCCCACGCACCCGCGAGCGAGCCGGGGATGCGCGCGATGGAGGAGATAGTCACGATGTCCCACGACACCGCCGAGCGTGACTTGAGCATCGTCGTGGTTGAAATGACGAATGCCAGCAGGAGGATGAACGTGGGAACCAGCTCCGGCTTGATCAGCGCCAAGATTGGGGTGGCGATGGTGCCCAGCCCAAATCCGATGGTGCCCTGGCAGATTGTGCCCACGAGGATGAGCACGCCGATGAAGATATAGAGCCAGCTGAACATTGCTCTACTATCTCACGACAAGCTTTAGGAGCGGACGGTGACCTTCTCGTTGGCAGCGATGTCCGCCAAACGATCGGCCGAGCACAAGCCCGTCACGATGACGGCTGAGCCGCCCGCAGCCAGCGGTTCGAGGACGGCCCGCTCGAAGGAGGGGCTGTCCGTCCAGCCTTGGGAAAGTACGCGCTCAGCGCCTAAATTCGTGGGGAAAAGCTCCGGTAGCGGGGTAGTGGTGCCATAGAAGTGATCGCCATAAAAGCGTACGGTGGGGCCGAAGTCGATGGTGCCCAATGGCAGCTCGCCGCCGCTTTCGACAACGCCGCGGCCAAAAGGATCCTGGGTGACTAGCACCGTATCGACCAGCGGTGCTGATGCAGAGCCGGCGCCCGCGTCCGCCGCAGCCTTGAGGTAGGCCTCCGGGGAGGTGAACACCACGGCGACATCATCGGCGTGCGGCTCTGGGGCAGCCGCACCATCCGTAATGTCAAAGGGGATGCCGGCGGCTAGCGCCCCAAGCGCAATGACGGCAGCCTGCCAGGACACCGGAAGGTCAATGAGGATACGGGAGTCCGTGTCCGGTTCGAGGTCGAGCTCCTCCAGCAGCATGTTGGCAATCTTGGAGGTCCAGTTCTCCAGCGTTTGCGCCGAGAAGTCCATGCGGGTGCCGTCAGTTTCGTTATAAACACTGAGCCGGGGAGCAGAGGCATCGGCGGACAGGAGATGCTGTAGGAGTTCCATGTCCGCCCATCGTAGGTGGCAGGCGCTCAGCCCGCCACGAACGGCCGGTGACTAGGCCTTTGGGCGCGCGGCGAGCTTCACTCGCGGCACGTTTAGTTGACGCAGCGCGGGCCGTCGCCGCCGGCGTCGATCTCAGGCGAAACCTCCGCGGTACCGAAGTCATCGCCCGGGGTACCTACCTGCTGGGTTTCACCGCCTTGGTCAGGCTCCGCAGCAGCCTCTTCTTCCTGTGCGGAATCATCCTTCGGGCCGGCGTAATCATCAGTGGCCACCACGATGAAGGTATCCGGCTCGAGCTCCTCGTTGGCCGTGACCGGCAGTCCGCCGAGCTGCTCGGCTAGGGCCAGGGCGCGCTCATCGTTAGCATCCGCAGCCACAATCTGGGACTCGGTATACAGGCCCGACTGCGCATTGGCCGTGCGCTCCACGGTGTAGCCCACGTTCTTCAGCCATGCGCCGATTCCGCCGGCCATTCCGTCGACGTTGCCGGCGTTGAGGACGTGCAGATTGAGGTCCTCAGCCACGGGCTTTTCGCCATTGTTGTTGCCCTCGTCCGTGGCGGCATCCTCAGACTTTTCGTCTTCCTCGGCCTTTTCCTGGGACTTGGCCAGATCCTCCATGAAGCGATGTACCTCCGCGGTATCGATGGTCACCACCGATTCGCCATAATCACCCACGCCGGAAATGGAGGTCACCGGGATCGTCGTAAAGGTCACGTTGCCGCCGGCCAGCCCAGCCAGCTGGGTAACGAAGCCCATGATGTCCCAACCGTCATCGATGACCACGGAGCGCTCCACGGCATCGGCAATCTTGTTGAGTTTGCCCGGGGAGGTCAACGTTCCCGAGTCCAGTACCTTCGAGGTCAGCGATGCCATGTAGGCCTGCTGGCGAACGATGCGGTCAAGGTCACCGCGCGGGAGATCGTAGCGCTGACGCACGAAGGACAGGCCCTCGGGGCCCTGCAAAGTTTGGCGTCCGGCCGGGAACTTGGCGCCCGACATCGGATCATCGACGGCGTCGTTGAGGCAGACATCGACGCCCCCGACGGCGTCGGTAAGCAGCACGAAGCCCAGCAAGCCCACCTCAGCGTAGTGGTCAACGCTGACATCAGTGAGTTGGTGCACCATCGAAATGAGACCAGAACGGCCGGCCTCCGTGCTTTCCTTTTCGATCTCCTTGTCCGTGTGAGGTGCCTTCTTGCCCGCTGCCTCAGCCTCCACGTTGTCCTGCTGCAGCTCCTCCATCTTGGCTACCTTGTGTTGCGCAAAGACGGCGTTGATCTTCGTGTTTCCGAAGTCTTCGTCGTGGACATAGGTATCGCGCGGAATGGATACTGCCGTGGCGCGCGAGCCGTCGTTGGGAATACGGATCACCATGATGGTGTCCGTGTTTTCCTCTCCTTCGTCCACGCCAGCATGCAGATCTGCCAGCTCCTGTTCTGAAAGCGGATTCCCCTTGGCATCGGTGCGCGAGTCCTTGCCCACGAGCAAGATATCGACCGCGCCATCGAGACTGCTGTCCTTGAAACCACCCTGGTTGCCCAGCGCCAGGTTGGATGCGGAGGAAATATCATTTCCCAGCTTTCCCACGGTGAAGTAGCCCACGCCGGAGACCACGAGGACGACGGCGGACAAGAAAGCGACGATGGCTTTCACCGGCGTCGATCCTCGTTGGGCGGTGGGCGCGGACTGCGAGGGCGCGGCCTGGATATGGCGGGCGGCGCGCGGGGAGTTCGGGGAAGTCACGGGACTAGTTTAGGTGAGCTCGCTGCAAAAACGTGAAGCAGTGTCGCGGGCGCGTGCGCGCGCTGGCGTTGGGTACGCTCAAATTCATCGTGAAGAATATACAGAAACCCCTGGCCGTGGTCACCGTGACCTTTTCTCCTGGCCGTTACCTCAGCGATTTCTTGTCATCGCTGCGCTTGGCGACGTCCCAGCCTACCCTCATCATCCTTGCCGACAACGGCTCGACCGACGGGGTGCCGGACGCCGCCGCGCGGGAGCACGCGGACGTGGAATTCCTCGATACCGGGGGAAACCTCGGTTATGGCGCCGGAATGAATGCCGGCGCGCGTTTCGCTCGAGCGAAAGGCGTCGATGAAGAGTTCTTTCTCATTGCTAACCCGGACGTGGCGTTTAGCGAAGGTTCTCTGGATGAGCTGATCGCGTGCGCGCGCCGCCACCCAGATGCCGCGGCGGTGGGGCCGCGCATCGTGGAGCCGGATGGCAGCAACTATCCCTCTGCACGCGCGGTGCCGACGTTGTTGACGGGTGTGGGCCATGCGCTCTTTGGCACGATCTGGCCTTCCAATCCGTGGTCGCGTGCCTACCGCGATGATGCCGACATGGACAGCGAGCGCCCCGCCGGCTGGCTATCCGGTTCCTGCCTGCTGGTGCGATGGGAGGCTTTTGAGCAGATCGGTGGCTTTGATGAGCGTTACTTCATGTATTTGGAGGACGTGGACTTAGGCGACCGCTTCACTCGCGCCGGCTGGCGGAATATCTTTTGTCCCACGGCGGTGATTACCCACGCCAAGGGCCATTCGACGCAGGCCCATCGCGGCGCGATGCTGCGTGCCCACCATGATTCTGCCTATCGCTTCCAAGCGGATAGGCACCCGCACTGGTACCAAGCGCCACTGCGCGCGGCTTTGTGGCTGGGATTGCGGGTGCGCGGGCTGGTTTTAAGCGCGTGCCGCGACGGCTCCTAGGGCTGGGGCGCTTATACACTAACGGTGGCTTATCTGAAAAGAGATTAAGGAACGATATGACTGAATCAGCGCCCCAGTGGGGATCGACGGCCGATGCCGTCATTCTGGTGGGAGGTCGCGGCACTCGTCTGCGCCCGCTGACGATTGGCACGCCGAAGCCGATGTTGCCCACGGCCAACTACCCATTCCTGCAGCACCTGCTTGCGCGTATCAAGGAAGCAGGAATCGAGCACGTGGTGCTCTCCACCTCCTATAAGGCGGAGGTCTTTGAGGAGTACTTCGGGGACGGCTCCGAGCTGGGCCTGGAGATTGAGTACGTGGTGGAGGAGACCGCTCTGGGCACTGGTGGCGGTATCCGCAATGTCTATGACAAGCTGCGCCAAGATACGGTCATGGTGTTCAACGGTGACGTTTTGTCCGGAATGGACCTGAACGGCATTCTCAATACGCATCACTCCAAGGATGCGGACGTGACGATGCACCTGCTCAACGTTGCTGATCCTCGCGCCTTTGGTTGCGTTCCGACGGATTCAGAGGGCCGGGTGACGGCCTTTTTGGAGAAGACGGAGGATCCGCCGACGAACCAAATTAATGCTGGCTGCTACGTGTTCAAGAAGGATGTCATTGAGACCATCCCGGCTGACCGCGTGGTTTCTGTAGAGCGCGAGACCTTCCCGCAGCTGCTGGAGTCGGGCCGCCTTGTGGTCGGACACGTGGATAATTCCTACTGGCGCGATATGGGCCGTCCGGATGATTTCGTCCGCGGTTCTTCTGATCTGGTGCGTGGTATTGCGCATTCGCCGCTGTTGGTCGGCCGCACGGGTGAGTCCGTGGTGGATGAGTCTGCGGGTATTGCCGGTGGTGTGCTCCTTCTGTCCGGTACGGCGGTGGGCCGCGGTTCCGTCATTGGGGCGGGTTCGCGTTTGGATGGCACGGTGGTCTTCGATGGTGTGACCATTGAGCCGGGTGCCATCATCAACAACTCCATCATTGCCTCGGGTGCCCACATCGGTGCGAATGCGCACATCGATAACTGCGTTATTGGCGAGGGTGCAATCATTGGTGCGCGCTGTGAGCTGCAGGGTGGCATGCGCGTCTTCCCGGGCGTGAGCATTCCGGACGCGGGCGTGCGTTTTAGTTCCGACGCCTAAGCGCTGCGCCGTAAAAGGAGGACAAGGCACCGAGGAGGAAGGAACCTTCTCGGTGCTTTCCATATCTTTTGGGCGTGACGCATGGTTTTCATGGTGCGATTGAGATCCATGTGTTTTGCCTAACTGGGTGGCGACACGCCGAAGCAACCTTAGAATTGTTCACAGGGTTGGGGGTGGCCACTACATGTAGTACCCCCGATGATTGCCCCCTAGATAGGTAATCTGTGACGGATGTGAAAGTTGAGGATGCTGTACAGCGTTTTCGCTGGAGCCGCCGAAAAATCTCCCGCGACAGGTTGACGATATTTAGTGATTCGGTGTGAAATGACATCAGTGTAATCAACGGCACGGCGGGCACGGCACCGAAAAATCTTTTCGGTGTAGGGTCGGTGCCATCGAATCAAGAGAGAAACGACCTCGGAGAAAGGAAGCGGCGTGGACAATACAACGAATAACAGCGCTATTCTCCGTGGCGGTGCTGCTGCAGAGATGTCGCTCGATGAACTCTTTGGTGCCGTCGAGCAGGAGTGGCAAGACCAGGCGCTGTGCGCCCAGACGGATCCAGAAGCATTCTTCCCGGAAAAGGGAGGCTCTACCCGCGAGGCCAAGCGCATCTGCCAGGCCTGCGCGGTGCGTGATGAATGCCTCGAGTATGCCTTGGAGCATGACGAGCGCTTCGGTATCTGGGGCGGGCTTTCGGACCGTGAGCGTCGCCGCCTCAAGCGTGAGATTGGTTAGAGCTCAAAGCAGCTACTAACTAGCACCAGTACTCCCCCTCACTGCACAGTCCTATGTCATTCGGCTCGGGTCTCGGCGGTGAGGGGGAGTAGTGGTTTTAGGGCAGGGTCGCTCCGCACCCCTAGCCTTTACCAAGTAAAACGCGGATCGATATCACCGGGATCGACGTTGAGGTAATTGGCAACCAGAGCGGTCAACACTGTGGACAGTAGCTCTTCACGCTCCTGCGCGGAGTGCACGCGCTCCTCCACGGGCATGCGGAAAATGACGAGCCGGGCGCGCGTGGGCTGCCCTTCGGAATCAACGCCCGCCGGGACAATGCGCCCGAGCGGAACGGGGCCATCCGCGATGATTTCATCCGGCAACACAGTCATATCAGCTGAGAGGCGCATGCGGGGCACGGTATCAACGGCGAGATCGAGCCCGGTGAGCTGCTCGGCAAAGGCATTGTGAATGGGGGAGTAGGCCTCGAGCACGGCCATGTCGAAGCGCTCGGCGCTGCTGCGGTAGCGCGGCGTATTCTGCGGCAACAGCGGCCCGCGGGCACCACGGCCATGGCGGTGGCGGGCCGGGCGAATATGCGGGCGGGGCGTGGTCATGCGGCTTAGTCTAAGCCGCTTCGAGGCGGGCTCGTGGCGAGACGCGCCGCGCTGAACTATCTAAATCTCAAGTTAGGGTTTAGACTTGGGCCCGTGAATAGCTCTCGCCATTGCTCCCGCCCCGGCTGCGGCCGTCCCGCCGTGGCGACGTTGACCTACGCCTATGCGCAGCAAACCGCCGTCGTGGGCCCGCTCTCCGAAGAAACCGATCCCCATGCCTGGGATCTGTGCGAAAAGCACAGCGCACGAATTACCGCCCCGCAAGGATGGGAAATGGTGCGCGTTGACCGCATCGAGCTCGATGAGGATGATGACCTTACAGCTCTCGCCGAGGCGGTCCGGGAGGCCGGGCGCGTGACCACTGGCTTGGTGGATGATTCCACTGCCGGTTCCGGCGCCGATCCCATTGACTATTCCGCTACTTTCGACGGCGCGGATCCGCGAAATTCGAACCACCCCGTGTTCCGAACCCGCCGCGTCCACGATGCCCGCCAGCGTCGCCGCGCTCACCTGACGGTGGTTCCGGACGCAGAGTAGCCACTCGGGCGCTTTCTAGCCCGTCGGACACTGACTGGTCCGTCGGACGCTTTTTGGCCCGTCGGACGCGGTAGCTCGCGTCCGACGGGGGTATGCTTGTGGGCTATGCGAACTCGTGAACAGCTCAATGCAGTGATCAAGGCCTATGACGTCCGTGGTGTTGTGGGCGAGGACATCGACGAAAACCTCGTGCGCGATACTGGCGCGGCCTACGCCGCCATCCTCCGCGGGGAAGGGGAGACCACCGTGGCAGTGGGCCACGACATGCGTCCGTCCTCCCCGCAGCTGGCCGCCGCCTTTGCTGAGGGCGCTGCCGCGCAGGGCCTCAACGTCATTCAGCTCGGCTTGACCTCGACCGATGAGCTGTATTTCGCTGCCGGCCACCTGAATTGTGCGGGCGCTATGTTCACCGCCTCTCACAACCCGGCTAAGTACAACGGCATCAAGCTCTGCCGCGCGGGTGCTGTTCCGGTGGGACAGGAGACCGGTCTGGAGCAGATCAAGGACATGCTGATTGACGGCACCCCGGCCTTCGATGGCGAGCCGGGCACCGTGACCGAGCGCGAGGTTCTGCCGGACTACGCGGCATTCCTGCGCGGCCTGGTGCCGCTGGAGAACTCCCGCCCACTGGTCGTGGCTGTCGACGCCGCGAACGGCATGGGTGGGCACACCGTCCCGGCGGTCTTCGAGGGGCTGCCTTTCGACGTGCGTGACCTCTACTTTGAGCTGGACGGTACCTTCCCTAACCACGAGGCCAACCCGCTGGATCCGAAGAACCTGGTGGACCTGCAGAAGTTCACCGTTGAGCAGAAGGCGGATATCGGCCTTGCCTTCGACGGTGATGCGGATCGCTGCTTCGTGGTGGATGAGAAGGGCCAGCCGGTGCCGCCTTCCGCTATTTGTGCGCTGGTGACGGAGCGCTACCTGGACAAGTTCCCTGGTGCCACCGTCATCCATAACCTGATTACTTCCAAGACCGTTCCGGAGCTCATCGCGGAAAAGGGCGGCAAGGCCGTTCGTACCCGCGTGGGCCATTCCTTCATCAAGGCCCAGATGGCCAAGGAGAAGGCGGTCTTTGGCGGCGAGCACTCCGCTCACTACTACTTCCAGGAGTTCTGGAATGCGGACTCCGGCATGCTCGCGGCCATGCACGTACTGGCGGCCCTGGGTGAACAGGACAAGCCGCTGAGCGAGCTCATGGCGCAGTACTCGCGCTACGAGGCTTCGGGTGAGATCAACTCCACTGTGGATGACCAGAAGGCCACGACGCAGCGCGTGTTGGATGAGCTGGCGGACAAGATTGAGTCCGTCGACGAGCTCGATGGCGTGACCGTACAGCTGAAGGGCACCGATGCGTGGTTCAACGTTCGCGCCTCTAACACCGAGCCGCTGCTGCGCCTCAACGTTGAGGCCAAAACTGCCGAAGAGGTGCAGGCCATCGTCGACGAGGTGCTTGCCATCATCCGCGCCTAGCGTGAAGGCATGTGCCTTCACACGAAGGCCTTGAGACTTGAGGCGAAAACTGCCCTATCTGACGATTTCCCCCGCGTTCATTGCGGCGGGAGCGATAACTTCGTCAGATAGGGCAGTTGTAGTTGGGGAAGACCCAGCTTGGCCGTGGAGGCTGGGCTGAGGGGCTGGGCCATGGGGCCCCGCCTTGAAACAGCGGACTAGCCGCGCGAGTGGTTGACCATCTCTTCCCACTCGACGAACTTCTTGCGCTCGCGACCCTCGGCCTCACCCAGTGCGCGCTCGGCGGCGTCGAGCTTCTTCCAGCCCTCCCAGGTCAGGTGCTCCAGGCCCTTGGACTCGAAGAGCTCGACGATGTCCTCCTCGCGGGAGTGGGAGAGGTTGCCTGCTTCGGCGTCGGCAAGCAGCATGCCGATGGTCTCCGTGGCATCGGACTTGGTGTTGCCGATAAGGCCCACCGGACCGCGCTTGATCCAGCCGGTGGTGTAGAGGCCCGGCACGACCTCACCGTCGAGGTCAACGACGTGGCCGCCGTCGTTATTGATGACGTTCTTCTGCTTATTGAAGGGCACGCCCTCGATGGCATCAGAGCGGTAGCCCACGGCCAGGTAGACGGCCTGGGCCGGCCACTCGGTGAACTTGCCGGTGCCGGAGACGGAGCCATCGCCGTTGAGTGCGGTGCGCTCGGTCTTCACGGCAGTAACCTTGCCGTTTTCACCGATGAACTCCACCGGCTGCTCAAAGAGGTGAATCTGCAGGGTGTGCGGGGCATCCTTGGGCTCGCGGATGGCGTAGCCTTCCAGAGTTTGGCACACCAGGTCGCAGGACTTGGCCTCTTCGCGGGCCTTGAGGGAGGCCTCGTCGTAGTCGATGTCCTCCGGGTCCACCACCACGTTGATGGTCGGGGAGTGGTCGAGCTCCTTGAGCTCCAGCGGGGTGAATTTCGCCTGCGCCGGACCGCGGCGGCCGAAGACGCGCACGGTGGTGGCCTGGTTCTTGGCCAGGGACTCATAGACGTTGTCGGGAATCTCGGTGGATTCCTTGAGCTCATCGCCGGTCTTGGCCAGGATGCGGGCCACGTCCAGGCCCACGTTGCCCACGCCGATCACCGCGACGTCGGTGGCGGAGAGATCCCAGGAGCGCTCGAAACGCGGGTTGCCGTCGTAGAAGCCAACGAATTCGCCGGCGCCATGAATGCCTTCGAGGTCAGAGCCGGGGATCTGCATGCCTAGGTCGCCGACGGCGCCGGTGGCGAAGACGATGGCGTCGTAGTACTCCTCGAGCTCGGAGACGGTGACATCGCGGCCCACGTTGATGTTGGAGAGAAGGCGAATCTGCTCGGTGTCGAGTACACGGTGCAGGGAATTGACGATGCCTTTAATACGTGGGTGGTCCGGAGCCACGCCGTAGCGGATGAGCCCGAAGGGGGCGGGCATCTGCTCGATGAGATCGATCTGAACGTTGCCGCCGGTTTTCTTCACCAGGATGTCGGAGGCGTAGATGCCGGCTGGGCCGGCGCCGATGACGGCTACTTTCAGGGGCTGCTGGGTCATGATGGCCTTTCGGAATGTTGTAGTAACTAACGAAAGCTTAGGTCTAAACAAGCGTGGGTTTCATTGAACCGGCTTGTCTGCTGTAGGGCAACTGGGCCTAATTACATTCGGAGAACATTGTGGCATAAACCCAGCGTGCTTTGCATATTCGGGAGAAAATAAAAAAGACTGCTTTGTCTGTTTTAGCTAGACCGGTAGGTTTTCACTAACCGACGAAAGGCAGCAGATTATGACCACCGCGACGAAGCGACCACCCCGCGCAAAGAAGCCAGAAGGCCAGTGGAAGATTGATGGCACCGCGCCGCTGAACTCCGACGAGGAGATTAAGCAGGCCGATGATGCCCTAGCAGTGCGCCAGCGCGTTATCGATATCTACTCCAAGCAAGGATTTTCCTCGATTCCCGCAGAGGACCTCGCCCCACGTTTCAAGTGGTTGGGCCTGTATACCCAGCGCAACCAGAACTTAGGCGGTGAGATGACCTCCAAGCTCAGCAACACCGAGCTACAGGATGAGTACTTCATGATGCGCGTGCGCTTCGATGGCGGCCACGCGGATCCCGCTAAGCTGCGCGCGGTGGGAGAGATTTCGCGCGATTATGCGCGCTCTACCGCGGACTTTACGGACCGCCAGAACATCCAGCTGCATTGGATTCAGATTGAAGATGTCCCCGCCATCTGGGAAAAGCTGCGCTCCGTGGGGCTAGATACTCTACTGGGCTGCGGCGACGTCCCCCGTGTCATCCTGGGCTCACCGGTAGCGGGAGTGGCTGCTGACGAAATTATCGACGCCACCCCGGCCATCGAGGAGATCAAGAATGACTACCTCCTGCGCGATGAATTCCATAACCTTCCGCGCAAGTTCAAGTCCGCCATCTCCGGCAATGTGCGTCAGGACGTGACCCACGAGATTCAGGATGTCGCCTTCGTTGGTACGGAGCATCCCGAGTATGGCCCGGGTTTCGATTGCTTCGTGGGCGGAGGTCTGTCCACCAACCCGATGCTCTCGCAATCCCTCGGCGCGTGGATCCCGCTCGAGCGCGTCCCAGAGGTGTGGGCTGGAGTCGCACGCATCTTCCGCGACTATGGCTTCCGCCGCAACCGCAACCGTGCGCGCCTGAAGTTCCTGGTGGCGCAGTGGGGCATTGAGAAATTCCGAAAGGTACTGGAAGAGGAATACCTCGACGCACCGCTTCTCGACGGCCTCCCGCTTCCCGTCGCTCCCGGCAACCGTGACCATCTCGGCGTGCACCGCCAGCAGGACGGAAAGCTTTACGTGGGCGTCAAGCCCACCGTCGGGCATGCCACCGGCGAGCAGCTCATCGCCATCGCGGACGTGGCCGAGAAGTTCGGCATCAGCCGCATCCGCACGACGCCGATGAAGGAGCTGCTCTTCCTCGACGTGGAAGAAGAGGACATCCCTGCGCTGTCGCGCGCCCTGGATGAGACGGGCCTGTACTCCCAGCCCTCGGAATTCCGTCGCGGCGTCATCTCCTGCACCGGCCTGGAATTTTGTAAGCTCGCGCACGTGACCACCAAGGCCCGCGCCATCGAGCTCGTCGACATCCTGGAAGATACCCTCGGTGACCTCGACGTCCCGATTTCTATCGCCCTCAACGGTTGCCCCAATGCCTGCGCGCGCTCGCAGGTATCAGATATCGGCCTTAAAGGGCAGATCGTGACCGATGCTGATGGCAACCGCGTCGAGGGTTTCCAGGTCCACCTTGGCGGCGCCCTTGGCCTCTCCCCGGACTGGGGCCGCAAGCTGCGCGGACACAAGGTGGTGGCGGATGAGGTCCCGGACTATGTCATTCGCTTGGTCAACAAGTACAAGGAGCAACGCGAAGACGGCGAGCAGTTCCGCCACTGGGTCCTGCGCGCGGACGAGGAGGACCTGCAGTGAATTTTCGTCGTCAGCCTAACCCGAACCGTAACCACCCAGCCTTTTGCCCCTACTGCGCCGGAACAAACCTATTTCCAGATGAGGAAGATGATTTTGCCTGGAAGTGCGAAGAATGCCTTCGCATCTTTTCCGTACGCTTCCACGGCCAAGACGATGCCCCCGTAGCGCCCGCGCCGGCGGTCTCCTCCGCGGAGGCGCTGCAGCGCTCTCTCGCTCGCCGCGGCCATTCCACCGCGAAAACTCAGGATTAAGGAAACCCACCATGACCGCCCCGACCGCTACCACTGCATTACTAACCCTGTCACACGGCTCACGCCACCCCGAAGCTGCAGCAAACGTTATGGCGCTGACCCATGCCGCTGGTGAGCTTGCTGGTGTGCCGGCCACCGCCGCACACTTAGAATTCAATGACCCGCCACTCGATGAGGCGGCGCGCTGCCTAGCAGTGCAAGGAATACGCGAGGCGGTCGTTGTGCCTTTGCTCTTTACCGAGGGCTACCACCAGCGCATCGACGTTCCTGAAGCTTTGGCCCAGGCTTCTGCGGCGTCGGGAGTGCGCCTTCACCAAGCCCGTGGACTCGGTACCGGCGAGGACATGGCGCGTCTGCTGGCAGAGCGAGTTCCCGAGGGAACAGATACCGTTGTCCTCTATTCTGTCGGCTCCTCCGATGAGCGTGCCAACGCCGCTGTCGCTGATCTAGCGCGACGCGTCGGCGAGCTGGCCGGTTGCACGGCGAAGGTTGCCTACGCCACGCGCGGTGAGCGCCAGCCCGTTGAGCCAGATGGCAATCAGGAGGTCGTCGTGCCACTCTTTGTGAGCCCCGGCCTGCTTTTAGATCGCCTCGACGAGGAGGCGGAGCACGGCGGCGGGGAGCCCCGGCAGGTTCTCCCTCCGCTGGGTGAGGCGCTCGCCGGCATTGTTTCCCACCGTTATACGGAGGTGGCCCATGCGTAGCCTCATCCTCATCGCGATTGCGGGTGCCGCCGCGCAGCTTGTCGACGGCGGCATCGGCATGGGCTTCGGCGTTACCTCCACCACCATCCTGCTACTGGCGGGATTGGGGCCTGCGACGGCCTCCGCCGTGGTGCACACATCGGAGCTAGGCACCACCTTGGTCTCCGGAATTAGCCACTGGCGTTTTGGCAATGTGCATTGGCCCACGGTGCTCAAGCTCGGTGTGCCGGGAGGCCTGTCGGCCTTCATCGGAGCGACGATTCTGTCTAACCTCTCGCTCGAGGCCGCCGAACCCGTGACCTCCGCGATTCTCTTAGTCCTAGGCATCAACCTCGTCTGGCGCTTCTCGCGCCCACGGAGCAGCACATCGCAGGAGACTCGACAGCACTCCACTCCCTTCCTCGCGGGGCTTGGCGTGGTGGGAGGCTTTGTCGATGCTTCGGGCGGCGGTGGCTGGGGGCCGATTTCCACCTCGACGCTCATGGCGGTCGGCCGCGAGCAGCCGCGGCGCATCGTCGGCACTGTTAACACCGCAGAATTCCTCGTTACTTTTGGAGCCACGGCAGGCTTCATCGTTGGCCTCTGGGAAGAGATCGTGGCTAACGCTGCCGCGGTTGTAGCGTTGCTTATCGGCGGAGTCATCACCGCACCGATTGCAGCGTGGCTCATCTCGCGCATCAACCCCACGCTCCTTGGCGGCTTCGTGGGCACGGCTATCGTGACGCTCAACATTCCTAAGGCCCTAGGGTGGGCGCTGGCGCATCAGCAGATCCTTCTTCTGCAGGTCGCTGCGCTGGTCCTCGGAGTTGCTCTCACGGTATGGGCGAACCAACGCCGGGCTCGATCCGCACAGGGCGAGGAGGGGGATAGCACTTCGCAGCAGCGCACTGGCAGCCGTGTCGTCGAAACGACGGAGCCGACTGGCCGCGAGGGCGCCCATGCAGGCAGCTCCGCGGAATCCGAGGAAGAGCGCGTCAGAGTTGATTAGAAGGAGTTGACTAGAACTCGGGGCTAGAGCCCGGCAACCTCACCGATGACGATGACCGCTGGGGGAGCCACTGAGTTCTCCTCCATCGTGGTCCCTAACTCAGCCAGCTCGCACTGGAATGCCCGCTCGCCATCGAGGGAGCCTTCCTGAATGATGCGCACGGGGGTGTGGGGGGAGAGGGAGGCGTCGATCAGCGCGGTGGCAATGGCCGCCGCGTTCTTCACACCCATGATGACCGAAAGCGTGGCCCCAGACCGCGCGAGTGCTGCCCAATCCACCAAGGACTTGGGGTGGCCTGGCGGCAGGTGCCCGGAGACCACCGTGAAGGCATGGACGACGCCGCGGTGCGTCACCGGCGTCCCCGCCAGTGCGGGCACCGCGACCGCCGAAGTCACCCCGGGGACGACTTCCACCGGGATGCCTGCCGCAGTGAGCGCAGTGAGTTCTTCGAAACCACGCCCAAACACATAAGGGTCCCCACCTTTGAGGCGGACCACGCGGCGCCCCTGGCGGGCGTTGTCAACCAAAATCTCGTTGATGCGCTCCTGGGCCACCTGGGCGCGGTAGGGGATCTTGGAGACGTCGATAAGCTCCTTGGCGTCAATATCGCACAGCTTATCCAGCTGGGCGGTAGGGCCGAGGTGATCTGCCACGATGACCTCAGCATCCTGCAGCGCCCGCATGCCACGCACGGTGATCAGATCCCACGCGCCGGGGCCGCCGCCGACAAGGACTACCGGATGAATGCTCATGGCCACTAATCCTAGCTATGCTCGGGCCTATGACTTCCTATGACCCCGAAACCGTGGGCTTCTTTGACATCGCCCACGAAGGCGCCCAAGCGCGCGTGGTGGCTGCATCCGTGCCGGAGCTGGCCCGGCTCCTGGGTGGGCTGCGCCCGCGCAGCCTCGTCATCTTGGCCGCGGATCAGATTTCGCGCGCCGCCGCGCATGTTGCTGTGGGCCTAGCCGAGCCCGCTGAAGTCCCCATCATGGTCAGCGAATCACTGCCGCACTTTACTGGTGCACTCGATGTCGTGGTGGTGGCGGGGGATAGCCCGTGGGCGGAGCGTGCGCTGCATACTGCTGCGCGCCGGGGTGCCACGACAGTCCTTCTCAATGAGATCGAGGATGCTCCCGAGGACACCATCGTCATCGACACCTTGCCCACCGCCGAAGGGATTTCCCCGGTGCGCGTGATTACAGCTGTGCACGCCGTGTACGCGGTGCTGAGTGAGGACCCAGTTCTCGTTTCCCGCCGCGTGGAGGACATCGCCGATGCCGTGGACCGTGAGCTGGAAGCACTATCCCCGCAACGTGACTCCACGACGAACCCTGGGCGCGCGTTGCGTGAATTCGTAGAGGGCGGGCGAGTCATCCACAGCTGTGGGCCCGATCCTTATGCGCTGTCGGAGGAGCGCACGCGCGTGCACCTCGACGCGCTTGTTGCCCGCATGGCTGGCGCGCTGTGGGCAGCCCACGGGCTGGGAGGGACCGTTGTTGATGCGGAAGGCTTAGGGCCGATTCTGCAGACAGACCCGACTGACATCTTCTATGACCCGTTTGAAACGGAAGAGCCTTTGGTACCCTTGAAAGTTGTTTTATGGGGACAGGAAGAGGCGAACCTTCCCCACTCTTTCGCAGCAGCGAGCGCCGACACCTCCTGTGGGGAATTGGCCCGCGCGCTGCAGCTGATTACGCGCAGTTATGCCGCGACCGCCTACGACGTGAAATAGAGGATTTCAATGAAGTTGCTCACCAGCGCTGCCCGCAATTATTCGTGGGGTTCGCGCACGCTTATCCCGACGCTGCTCGGCGAACCAGAAGCCCACAGCCCGGTAGCTGAGCTGTGGTTCGGTGCGCATCCGGCTGACCCTTCAACGATTGGGGAGGAGAAGCTGGATGAGATCATCGCGGCCGACCCCGAAGGACAGCTGGGGCAGCGGGTGGCGGATAAATACGGCGCCGGCCTGCCCTTCCTGCTGAAGATTCTGGCGGCCGCTGAGCCGCTATCGCTGCAGGCGCATCCTTCGAAGATGCAGGCCGAGGAAGGTTTTGCCCGTGAGAACGCGGCGGGAATCGAACTCACGGCAGCCAACCGGAACTACAAGGATGACAACCACAAGCCGGAGCTCATCGTGGCGCTCACCGAGTTTTATGCCATGGCGGGCTTCCGCCCCCTCGCGCAGACCCGTAGCCTCTTCGCGGCTTTGGAATGCGAAGAACTAGCGCACTATGAAGGCATGCTCGACGCGGATCCAGCCGCCGAAGGCGATAGCCTCCGTGCGCTGTTTACCACGTGGATTACTATTCCTGGCGCCAAGCGCAAGGAGCTGATCAGCGCGGTAGTGGCCGCTGGTGAGCGGCTCCGCAGCGCCCAGGCTGGTGAGCCGTGGATGGCCACCGTAATGGGTACCGTGGCCAAGCTCAATGAACAGTACCCAGGTGATATCGGCGTTCTGGGAGCGCTTCTGCTCAACCACATTGTCCTGCAGCCGGGAGAGGCGATTTACCTCGACGCCGGGCAGCTGCATGCCTATGTCTCCGGCTTAGGCGTGGAGATCATGGCCAACTCCGATAACGTGCTGCGCGGCGGATTGACCCCGAAGTTCGTTGACGTTCCTGAACTGGTCAAGGTCCTTACCTACGAGGCGGCTGAAGACCCGCGCGTGGACCTGGTGGATGCCTCCGAAACCGGAAACGTGAAGGGTGCTAAGGCATGGTCTTATCCGGTACCGATTGAGGAATTCCTGCTGGACCGTGTGGAGCTTTCCGGCGAGGAGAGCGTCGACGTCGACAGCGATGGCCCGATGATTCTGTTGTGTACCTCCGGCGCAGCTGCGTTGAGCAACGCAGAGGGAGAGAGCCTCAGCTTAAGCGCGGGCCACGCTGCGTGGATCCCTGCTAGCGACCCGGCAGCCACCGTCCGCGCTGCCGGTGCCGAGGACACTGAGGTATTCATCGCCCGCGTCTAAGCCCGCGGCGGGGCGGCAAGCCTTAAAACTGCAGAGCTGCCCAGGCTTTGTTTGCGCCTGGGCAGCTATGGGGGAATTTAAGCAGACTCTGTGAACGCCGGTCTGGCAGTTGGCTCGGGGGAGCTTTCAGCTGGAGCAGTGGCGGAGGGGGTTGCTGCAGAAGGTTCCTCGGCAACGGGGGCATCATCCGTCGGTGCAGCTGGGGTGGGAGCCTCGTTGCTTCGGTGGGTTTCGGTTTCGCGCCCCAGCGCTTTCACACCATTGCCGCCTTGTGGGGCGGTTCCTTCCCACGGCTTCTTGCCAGCTTCGCGGGGGTCTGCGGGATCCTTCCGCTCCTCATAAGGTGCGGGAGCTTCGTGGGTGAACCCAGCTGGCCGCGGATTGAAGGTTCCAGGGGAGTCGGAAGGTTCTGATCGCGGGGGAGTGGGTTCCTCAGGCTGTGGCTGAGGTTGCCCGGAGGACTGCGGGCCAGCGTGGTGGTCCTCCGTTGGGCTCTCCTGCGGAACGACGGTCGGTGATTCCGGTGTGGTCGGCGGCTGCGTCGGCTCTGAGCTCGGCTGAGGAGAACCCGGTGCTGGCGACTCAGGGGCAGTCGTAGCGGAACCCTCGGATGGCGGCGCAGTGGGCGCCGTGCTGAGCGGCGCTTGCGGGTACTGAGTGTTCGGGGTTACCTGTGGCTGTTGGTTCTGCAGCGAGGAGACATTGTCAGGGCGGTAGACAGCCGTGGGTGCAGCCGGTTCCGTGCGGTTTACTACGGCATTCGGTGCCAAGTACGGGTCCTCCGCGGGTGCGGCAACCTGGGTCTGGGACTGCTTGGAGCGCGTCGAGCTCGGGGAGGCCGTGGTGGTGTAGGAGTGCGTTGCCGAGGATGACGTGGCCGGAGCGCTCGACGCAGCGGTGGCGGCGGAGGGCTTGGAGACCACGGAATCCGGCGCGCTCATGCGCCACACTGCGATGCCAACGGCGACGGCACACAGGAGGCCTACCACGACGAAAGCCACAATGCGGCGAGGGGTGCTCGTCATGCGGGGCGCTCTCCTTCCTACTTAAAATGCTGCGCAAAAGCCTGCTCAAATGTCACAAGACGGTAACAACGATAACACGAAACTGAGGATAGTAAATGGGCTGGGCAATAATCCCCGTGCATTTCTTATGCAAGCCGGTATTCGGAGCGCTGTAGAAGGAGAGAAATGTGAAAGAGGAAGGAAAGGTAAATAGGTAGCTCTGTAATAAAACGGGACTGCAGGACCAAGCCTTGCATACGTGCGCCTAAAGAATGGTAGAAATTGGATTAGATAGCGGCTGCGCGGCGTGCCCCGCCCGCGAATCCGCACCGGCAACCGTGGATAAAAGAACACAGACCCCTAATTCACCAGAGCATTAAGGAGAAAACAATGAGCTCATGGGATGAAGACATCTTCGCTGACGAGGCCAACGTCGACTTCTTGGATGAACTGGCTGATCTAGAGGATGAAGAGATCGTTGCTGCGGTCGATGATGCCTGCGCGCTCGCGGTCTCAGGCGAGGCGCAGACTGAGGAGGAACAGCGCAACGCCCTAGCAGCGGCCACGATCGCCGCCATCTGGGCAGGTGCTCCGTTCAGCGCCGGGGAGGTCGTTGAGGACTACCCCTTCATCCGGGATCTCGCCGGATCCGGCAGCGAGAACCTGAACGAAAATGCCCTCGAGCTCATCGAAAGCGTGGAGGAAGACTATGATCTCGAGCCCTTCATTGAGGCTCTGTCGTAGAGGCAGCTTTCCTAGACACAGCTCGAGCACCAGATACACCAAGCATGCTGATCAGTATTGAAGGAATTGACGGCGCGGGTAAAAACACCATCACCCAGCGCTTGCGGGAAGAACTAGCCTGCGATGTCGAAGTCTTAAGCTTCCCACGCTACGAAGACTCCATCCATGCTCAGCTCGCGCAGGAGGCACTCTACGGGCGTATGGGTGACCTCACCGATTCGGTCTACGGGATGGCCACGCTCTTTGCGCTGGATCGGCGGGGCGCCAAGGAGCAGCTCCTCGCCGCCGCTGAATCCACGGATACTCTGCTCATTTTGGACCGCTATGTGGCCTCCAACGCCGCGTACTCCTCCGCGCGAGTGGGAGGGGAGCTCATCGTCGATTGGATTTATGAGCTCGAATTCGAGCGCTTCGGCCTACCAGTGCCGCAACTGCAGATCTTTTTGGATACCGACGTTGCCCTTGCCGGCCAGCGTGCCGTGGCCCGTGCAGCCGAGGATGAAGGACGCAATCGCGACCGCTATGAGCGCGATGCCGCATTGCAGTCACGCACGGCGGCTGCCTACCGCCGCTTGGCAGAGCAACAGTGGGCAGGGCAGTGGATCGCTACAGCGGATGCCGATATGATTATCCAAGCTGTCAAGGAGCTTGTAGGAGAACAATAACGTGGCACCGAAAATCTTGGTCGTGGATGATGACCCGGCAATTGCCGAAATGCTCACCATCGTGCTCGAGGCAGAAGGGCTGGAGCCTATTGCCGTCAACGATGGTAATGAGGCCATCCCGGCCTTCCGCGAGCACGACCCGGATCTGATCCTGTTGGATCTCATGCTTCCGGGCATGAACGGCGTTGATATCTGCCGTGCCATCCGTACCGAGTCCTCGGTGCCCATCGTGATGCTCACCGCAAAGACCGATACCGTCGATGTGGTCCTTGGCCTCGAATCAGGGGCGGATGACTACATCACCAAGCCCTTCAAGCCGAAAGAGCTCATCGCCCGCATCCGTGCGCGCCTGCGCCGGATTGACGGAGGTACAGGCGAAATTATCGAGGTAGGGGACCTGCTTATCGACGTCCCCGAGCACACCGTCACCCGCAAGGGCGGCGAGGAGATTTCGCTGACCCCGCTGGAATTCGACCTCCTGCTGGAAATGGCTCGAAAGCCCGGACAGGTGCACACCCGCGAGGCGTTGCTCGAATCTGTCTGGGGCTACCGCCACGCTTCCGATACTCGCCTGGTCAACGTGCATGTTCAGCGCCTGCGCGCAAAGATCGAGCATGACCCAGAGGATCCGCACATCGTGCTCACGGTACGCGGTGTGGGATACAAGACTGGAAAAGTCGCCGAGTAAAGGACTACCGCTATTTTTGGTTGGTTAAGGCGAGCCCGGGATGGCGTCGTCGAGCGCTGGCGCACGTCCCTGCAGACACGCGTCTTGGGCATGATGCTGGTCGCCTCCACGGTGGTCATGATCATCCTGGCTTATGCGCTGGTGTCGGTGTTGACACAACAGCTGGTGAGCCAGAAGGAAGACACTGCACTGCAGGAGCTCGACCGCGCCCGCGTGGCCGTGGAACAGCAGATCGACGCCACCGGCACAGCAAATTCAACGCAGGTGCGCATCAACTCTGCTCGCGCCGCCTTGGGCCAAATGTCGGCGCAGCAACCCGATGCCCAAGCTGTGTATGAGCCGGTCATCGTCGTTGAAAACTCAGACGGCACGGCCACGACCTCGCCGGAGGGCTACCGCATTCCCGATGGCATGCGCGAGCTCGTCGGCCGCGGTCAGGTTGTCCAGCAATACGCCACGGTGGACCAGCAGTCGGGGGCGACTTATAACGCGTTGATGGTGGGCACGCCCATCGAAAGTGATATCCCGAATACCCAGGTCTACCTCGTATTGTCCATGGAATCCGAGGAATCCACGATGGCGCTTATGCGGGGTTTGCTCTCGGCCGCCGGAGTGGTGGTTGTGGTCCTCCTCGTCGGCATTGCCTGGCTGGCCACCCAGCAGGTGATCGTTCCGATTCGTTCCGCATCCCGCATTGCGCAACGATTTGCCGCCGGCCACCTGCGCGAGCGCATGGTGGTCAACTCGGATGATGAGATGGGCCGCCTTGCTTCCTCTTTCAATGACATGGCAGACAAGCTGTCAAAGCAGATTACCCAGCTGGAGGAGTACGGCAACCTCCAGCGGCAATTCACGTCCGATGTCTCTCACGAGTTGCGCACGCCACTAACGACGGTGCGCATGGCGGCGGATGTCATCGCGGAAGACGCAGAAGAGTTCAATCCCTACACCAAACGTTCGGCGGAGCTGCTCATCAAGGAGCTGGATCGTTTCGAAGACTTGCTCGCGGACCTGTTGGAGATCTCTCGCCACGATGCAGGCGTTGCTGATTTGTCCACTGCCTCCATCGATATTCGCTCCTGCGTGGACTCCGCACTGAGCCAGGTGGAGCACCTCGCCGCAGAGTTGGGGGTGGAGGTAATCGTTCATGCCCCAGAGGAACCCGTGGCTGTGGAATGCGATTCGCGCCGCGTCGAGCGCATCTTGCGTAACCTTCTCGCGAACGCCATTGATCACTCTGAAGGCAACCCCGTCACCGTGGATATCGGGGCGACTGAGGATGCCGTTGGCATCGCCGTCACCGATTCTGGTGTGGGACTCAAAGAAGGCCAGGAGGAACTGGTGTTCAACCGCTTCTGGCGCGCGGATTCCTCGCGCAAGCGCCACTCAGGCGGGACCGGCTTGGGCTTAGCCATCGCTCGCGAGGATGCCGTGCTCCATGGAGGCACTCTGGATGCCATCGGCTACTTCGGCGTTGGCTCGCGCTTCCGTCTGATCCTGCCACGCACTCCGGGGGAAGCGGTGGAATCTGAGCCCATTGCCCTCGAGGTCCCCGGTGCTTCGAAGCCCGTCGAAGCGGAGGAACAGTCTGCGTTCGAGGTGAGCACTGAACCAGGAGCCCTTGCAGTAAAGGCAGAGCCAGATAACGGGATAGTGTGGCCCTCGGAGCGCGAAGCGCGTGGCGCGGAAGCACCGTTCAATCAAGACATCGTCCCCGATTTCGACGAGGAGGCCCAGCGATGATTCCGGCCCGCCGCCCACTCGCAGTACTCAGCTGCGTTGCGCTTACTACCCTCGTCGGGTGCTCGACCTTGCCACATAACACCGATCCCCAGGTGATCGGCACCTTTGAACCGCATGAGCGGGCAGATGATGCCGTCGTGGAGCCCCGCACCGATAGCGAACCGGACCTTTTAGTCCGTGACTTTTATTCGGCCGTGGCGATTCCCACTGGTAACTACGCTGCTGCCCGCACCTTCCTTTCTTCCGAAATCGCTAATTCTTGGGATCCCACGGATACCGTGCTCGTCGTGGACTCCATCGACCTTGTGACCTCAAACATGGAAGACGGTGCCCTCGAGTATTCGGTGCGCGGCAACATCATCGGCCGTCTGGCGAATGGCGGGGCCTATGTCCCGGATAACTCACGCCTTGAGGCGACTGTCCGACTGCGCCAGTTCAATGGGCAATGGCGCATTACGGACCTGCCCACCGGCGCGGTGATCGAGCGCACGGAACTGCGCAACCGCTACCGCCCGCAGTCGCTGTACTTCTTCGGTATAGCCCAGCGCCTACTAGTGGCGGACCGCAGGTGGCTCTACTCAGGGAAGGACTCGATCGCTTCAGAGCTGGTCACCCTCTTGCTACAGGGCCCGTCTTCCGATATTGCTCCGGCGACGTCCACCCTGATCCCGAAGGATGCCACTTTCTTAGGCATCAACGATGGCGTGTATGAATTCAGTGGTATGTCAGCAATGAGCCAGGAGGAGCGCTTCAAATTTGCCTCCCAGTTGGTCTGGACTCTCAACAATGCGGAGATCACTAGTTCGGTGCGCGCCACCATCGATGGCAGCCCCTTGGTTGACAACATGGAGGAGATGACCATCGATGATTTCGCCGAGTTTAACCCAGAGGTAGCTGCCCAATCCGTGCCCAAGCTCTACGCCGTCAACGACGGCTCGCTGCTGGAAGTCAAGGGCGAAGGTAGCACCGAGGTACAGGGCATGGCCGGCCAGATCCACGACATCCAGTCTGCCGATATCTCGGATGAGGGGATGGTGGCCGCGGTGCGTAAGCGTTCTGAGAAGGAATCGCAGCTGGCGATGGGCGAGCTCGGCCACGAACTCAAGGATTCGGTCAAGGGCGAAACCCTAGCCCGCCCCACCTTCGAGGTGGGCGGCCAGGTGGCGTGGACCGTCGTCGATGGCAAACATGTAGTCCGTGTGACGCGTTCGCCGGCGACTGGCGAACTGAGCACTGCCGAGGTTGACACCTCCGCACTGGAGAACGTAGAGGGAGAAATCTCGGTCATCCGTCTGTCCCTCACGGGAGCCCGCATCGCCATGATCATCGACGGCAGCATTTATACCGGCGTGGTGGCCCGCGCGACTTCGGGCGAGCGGCGCATCGTCAACATCCACCAAGTTGGCCCAGAGCTGACTGGCTCGGCCTTGTCCGTGGAGTGGCAGACGGATGGTTCTTTGCTCGTGGGTACCTCGGCGTCGAACTCGCCCGTGTGGCGTATCGAGCAAGACGGTTCTTCTGCTACCACCTTGCCCACCGGAAATATCACCGCGCCTGTGGTGGCGGTGGCTTCCTCACCGTCGACGCACTACGTCACCGATGCGCATGCCCTACTGCAGCTTCCCGCAGGCGGATCTGAACGCTCGTATTGGCGTGAAGTCGAAGGTCTGCAGGGAGTGCGCTCTTCCCCCATTATCGCGCGCTAGAGTCGCGCTACAGTGGGGTGCATGCCGAAGAATCGGGGGATAGGGGAGGCCACGGTCGCTCTCGTGGAGCTTTTCTTGCCACGTCCCTGCGCCGGGTGCGGGGGAGAAACAGCTGCGGGCGGGGTGTTGTGCACGTCCTGCCAGGAACACTTGCGGCAGGTTCCGCGCCGGGTGGAACGGCCGCAACCTTTGGGGTTTCCGGCATGGGCTCTTGGACCCTATTCCGATACTCGCCGTGGGGTCATCATTGCCATGAAGGAACGTGGGCACCGCGCAGTGCGTGCTCATCTCGGGGCGGTGTTCGCCGCCGGCATCGATTACTTGCGCGCCCGAGGTGATATCCCGGAGACCGGGTTGCTTGTGCCGGCGCCGACGCGTGTGTCTTCGGTGCGTCGCCGCGGTGGCGATCCTGTTGCTTCGCTGTGCCAGGCAGCGGCTGCCAGACTTCCGGGCTGGGCTGTGGTCAATGCCTTGAGTACGGCTGAAAGCAGCGCGGACCAATCGGAGCTCAGCGCCGCGGAGCGCGCTGATAACATGCGGACAGCCGTGCTGTTGCGTCCCGCCGCCCGCGAACTGGTGGGGAAGAGCGTGCTGCTTGTCGACGACGTCATCACCACCGGCGCAACGCTGCGCGCCAGCGCCGCGCGTGTGTGGGCTATCGGGGGTGACGTTGCGGGCGCGATTGTGCTGGCAGATGCGTAGGGTGGGCCGCTATCGAGCTTGAGTGGAGGGGGCCAGTCACCGCGTTGGTTATGACCAGTGGTAGCATGAGGGGTGTCACAGGGAAGCGGGCTTTCGGCCCCTCATTACAGGCTTGTGGAAGTCCGCAGAATGTGCAGTCATTCAGTCCCCACGAGTATAGGGAGGCATTTCATGTCCCAGCAGACCAACGCTCAGGTCACCATCACCGGCCGTAACGTGGAGGTTCCGGAGCACTTCCAGGAACGTGTCACTGAAAAACTAGCCAAGATCGAGCGCCTTGATCCGACCCTGACCTTCTTCCACGTGGAGCTGCAGCACGAGCCGAACCCGCGCCGCGAGTCCGAGGCAGAGCGTCTGCAGATCACCGCTACCGGTAAGGGGCACATCGCTCGCGCCGAGGCGAAGGAAGATTCTTTCTATGCGGCACTCGAGACTGCCCTGGGCAAGATGGAGCGCTCCCTGCGCAAGGTTAAGGTGCGCCGTGAGAACGTGAAGTCCGGCCACCGCGCCCAGAAGGGTACTGGCCAGATCGCTGCTGAGCTGGTCGCTGAAGCTGAGGCAGCTAAGCCTGCTAAGGAAGAGCGCTACATCGATCCCTACGCCGAGACCGTCGAGGATGTTCGCCCGGGCCAGGTCGTCCGCTTCAAGGAGCACCCGGCAACCCCGATGTCTGTCGATGATGCGCTCAGCGAGATGGAGCTGGTCGGCCACGACTTCTACCTTTTCATCAACGAGGAGAACAACAAGCCTTCCGTGGTTTACCGCCGTCACGCATTCGATTACGGTCTCATCTCCCTCACGGATGCTGATGCTTAAGGCCTAAGCCTTAAAGGCCTTGGGGCCTAGTGCACAGGCTCCCTGCCCCGCAGCGCACACGCGCAGCGAGACAGGGAGCCTTCTTATTTCTCTATTAAGCATTGTTAATCTTTGATCTTCTCTTTTTCGTGACGGATGAGGGGGCGTCCTGCAAACGCCGGGGTGGGGGGCAGAATTACGCTTTGGTCTGGGTGGCGAACTGTAAGGGAAAAGCTAGTGAGTACAATGGCGACGAGTTAACTTATTTGTCGCGACAAGAAGGACTATCTAGACGTGTTTGGACTTTCCAAGCTGCTCCGTGCCGGTGAGGGACGCACCGTCAAGCGCCTGGCCAAAATTGCAGATGATGTTATTGCCCTAGAAGATAAATTCGCGGCGCTGTCGGACGACGAGCTCAAGGCTAAGACTGATGAGTTTAAGAAGCGTCTGGCGGATGGCGAAAAGATGAATGACATCCTGCTCGAAGCCTTCGCCACCGTGCGTGAGGCCGCCTGGCGTGTGCTTGATCAGAAGCACTACAAGGTGCAGATTATGGGTGGTGCCGCCCTGCACTTCGGCAACGTCGCTGAGATGCGCACCGGTGAGGGCAAGACCCTGACCTCGCTGCTGCCGGCCTACCTCAATGCGCTGGAGGGTAAGGGCGTACACATCGTGACGGTCAACGATTACTTGGCCAAGCGTGACGCCGAGATGATGGGCCGTGTCCACCGCTGGCTGGGCCTCACTGTTGGCGTCATCCTCTCCGAAATGCGCCCTGCGGAGCGCAAGGAAGCTTATGCTTGCGACATCACTTACGGCACTAACAATGAGCTGGGCTTTGACTACCTGCGCGACAACATGGTCCGCTCGCTCAATGACACGGTCCAGCGTGGCCACAATTACTGCATCGTGGATGAGGTTGACTCCATCCTGATCGACGAGGCCCGTACCCCGCTCATTATTTCCGGACCGGTCGACGGCTCCTCCCAGTTCTACGGCGTTTTCTCCAAGTTGGCGCCGAAGATGCGCGAGGGCATCCACTACGAGGTGGACCACAAGAAGCGCACCATTGGTGTGCTGGAGGAGGGCGTCGAATTCGTCGAGGATCAGCTGGGTATTGAAAACCTCTACGCCCCGGAGCACTCCCAGTTGGTGTCCTACCTCAACAATGCTTTGAAGGCGAAGGAGCTCTTCACCCGCGATAAGGACTACATTGTCCGCAACGGCGAAGTGCTGATCGTGGATAGCTTCACCGGTCGCGTTCTGGCTGGTCGTCGCTACAACGAAGGCATGCACCAGGCCATTGAGGCAAAGGAAGAGGTGGAGATCAAGAACGAGAACCAGACTCTCGCCACCGTTACGCTCCAGAACTACTTCCGTCTCTACGACAAGATTTCCGGCATGACCGGTACTGCAGAGACCGAGGCTGCTGAGCTGCACTCTATCTACGGGCTAGACGTGGTGCCGATTCCGACTAATAAGCCGAACCAGCGTACCGACCACTCCGACCGCATCTACAAGACCCAGGAAGCCAAGTTCGCTGCGGTGGTGGATGACATCGAGGAGCACGTTGCCGAAGGCCAGCCGGTGCTGGTAGGTACCACCTCCGTGGAGCGCTCCGAGTACCTCTCGCAGCTGTTGAGCAAGCGCGGAATCAAGCACTCGGTGCTCAATGCGAAGCACCACGAGGAAGAGGGTCAGATCGTCGCCCGTGCCGGCCGCCCCGGCGCCGTAACCGTAGCCACCAACATGGCCGGCCGCGGTACCGATATCGTGCTCGGCGGTAACCCCGAGGTCATCCTGGATGAGAAGCTGCGCGAGCGCGGCCTCGATCCCTTCGAGGATGAAGAAAAGTACCAGGAGGCCTGGGACGCAGAGATCGATCAGGAGAGGGAACGCTCCAAGCGCCTGGGCGACGAGGTCCGCGAGGCCGGCGGCCTGTACGTATTGGGCACTGAGCGCCACGAGTCGCGTCGTATTGATAACCAGCTGCGCGGCCGTTCCGGCCGTCAGGGTGACCCGGGTGAGACCCGCTTCTACCTGTCCATGCGTGATGAGCTCATGGTGCGCTTCGTGGGCCAATCCATGGAAAATATGATGAACCGCCTCAACGTGCCGGATGATGTGCCGATTGAGGCCAAGATGGTGTCTAACTCCATCAAGGGTGCACAGGCGCAGGTGGAGAACCAGAACTTTGAGATGCGTAAGAACGTGCTCAAGTACGATGAGGTACTCAATGAGCAGCGCAAGGTTGTATACGCCACCCGCCACGACATCCTCGAGGCCAGCGACATCAAGGACAACATCCGCGAGATGATCAACGATACCGTGTCTGCTTACGTGGCGGGCGCGACAGCCACCGGATACGTGGAGGACTGGAACCTAGACGAGCTGTGGAATGCGCTGGAGTC
The DNA here is from genome assembly GCF_001808885.1 of Corynebacterium sp. HMSC074E01. Lineage (NCBI taxonomy): Bacteria > Bacillati > Actinomycetota > Actinomycetes > Mycobacteriales > Corynebacteriaceae > Corynebacterium > Corynebacterium sp. HMSC074E01. The sequence goes on along the minus strand of NZ_KV794846.1, from coordinate 51,882 downwards.
CCTCTACGGGCCGACTATGACGCACGAGGAGCTTGTCGACGGTACCGAGTACGGCTCCGCCGGCGAGATCTCTGCGGAGCAGCTGCGCGATGCACTGTTGGTTGATGCGAACTCTGAGTATGACCAACTCGAAGAAGCCGTGAGCGCCATCGGCGGCGAAAGCCAGATGCGCAATACCGAGCGCATGATCATCCTGCCGATTATTGACCAGAAGTGGCGCGAGCACCTCTACGAGATGGATTACCTCAAGGAAGGTATCGGTCTGCGTGCCATGGCGCAGCGCGATCCTCTGGTGGAGTACCAGAAGGAAGGCGGCGACATGTTCAATGCCATGAATGACGCGGTCAAGGAAGAAACCGTGCGCCAGCTGTTTATGCTGCGCAAGCAGTTCAAGGCGCAGGAAGAGGCGAATGCCGCGGGTGAAGCGGAAGCATAGGACAACACTGAAGCGCCAGCGTTAGCCAACGCAAGACGCCGTGGGAATCTTTCCCCACGGCGTCTTTTTATTGGAAGTAGTTAGGTATATACTGGCAGAACGTTAATTGTTTTTCTTCGGAGGTTGAGTTAGTATGCGTCGCTTGTCTCTGCGAGTAGGTCTATCCGTGTTCGCATCTGCCACCCTGCTGGGTGGCGGCGCAGCTGCTTCGGCTTTGGAACTAACCCCGGAAGAGCAGTGTCAGCTGGCCTCCGTATTGGACTCTCAGAGCGATGACTCCTTGAAGGACGCTGCACTTAGCTCACAGGATGTTGTCTCCACTCAGTGTGGCGCGGTGCCTGAACCGGAAAGCTTTGATGAAGCTACTGCGAAGCTTCCCGTGGTTGGGGCCACCATGTTTGGCGGCATCAGCCTAGCTTTGGTGAGCGCTTCTGCGGCCTTCGCCGGAATCGATTGGACACCCATCCTGATCAAGCTGGGATCGCTGTTCTAAGACCAAGGCTAAGCCATAGGTTTGCTTTCTAATCCTCTCTAAAACCTCAAGAACCGCGTCCTCAGAACCTCTTTCTCTTGAGTCAGTGGGTTTGCAGGCCGCCCGAAAGTAAGCGGAATGACCGCAGGTATCGGCCGGTTGCAGCGCCGGTAAAAGCGCGCCGTGTTGAGCCTAAGAGCACCGAACCGAAGAACTCACCATTTGAGCGCGCGTGTAAGCTGCGCAGCGTCATTCCTCCGTGTGATTCCGCCGCTGCTTGGGCTTTCCTCCAGGCGCGCACATGCTTAGTGATTTCCGGGGCAAAGCGCGGGTTATTGAGATGACTCAAAGGCCGCAAGGCGGCGGCGACTTCGAGAACTATGACAACGAGACCACGGATCTCTTCCCGCGTGGCTAGGTCGCGCGCTGTGGGCTCGCGCTCGTAGCGGATGCGTTGCGGGGCAACATACAGTTGTAGGTGGCTCATGCCGGGGATGGGGGTGTACATGTCAATCGCGTCCTCTTCCGCAATGCGCGGTACGGAGGAAGGCGCTGAAGCAACGAATGGGAAAGGGCACAGAGAAGGAAGCTGGATGCACGTTCATTGTGCCATGGCAGCCCCGTCTGCGGCTAGAGCTTTGCAGCGCATCGGCCGGTGAGAGCAGGCGGGCGGTATGTTCGCTATACTTTCGGACGATAAACACAGTTCAATGCGAAGGGTAGATAAAATGCGTGGACTCATCGTCGATTTTGTAGGCGTGCTTGACGGCACCGAGGAGGACGTCAAGCGCTGGAGGGAATTATTCGCCGCCGCGAAATCCAACGGAGTTGCTACCGCTATCCTTTCCAACGATCCGGGCGGCCCAGGCGCGGAGCACATCCGTGAGTGGGAATACCGCGGCATCGTGGATGCCGTGGTGCTCTCCGGCGAGGTTGGCGCTGAGAAGCCGGACCGTGCTGCCTTCCAAGCCGCGGCAGATGCTATCGACCTGCCGATTAATGATTGCGTCATGGTGGATGATTCCATCGTTAACGTGCGCGCTGCTGTGGAGAACGGCATGGTGGGCATGCTCTACACGGTCTTCGATCGCACAAGCGTTGAGGTCCAGGCAGTCTTCGACATTGAAGGTGAGTTCTAAGTGTCGAAGGATGTGCGCGTCTTCCTGCCGGCTACCTTCGGCATGCTGGCTGAGCTTGAGGAGACCGGCCAGCTCGCCGCCCGCAGTGGTTGGGGTTTTGCGTTAACGCCCGCGTTGCGTGAGTTCTACACCGAAGGCGACGAGGAAGAAATTGAGTACTCTGCCTTCCTTGAAGCGTCCATGGCTTCATTGCGCCTGTTGGCTGTCGGGGATGAAGAAGAGTTTCCCCACCGACGCGTGGTCATCTCCGTCGACGTGGATGAGTCCGTGGTGACTCCGAAACCGGACATGGGCGAGCCTGTCGTGGCCCTCAATCCTGCCACGATCACGAAGGCTAACCTGCAGGCCATCCACGTGGATATCGAGGAATCCGAAGCCGCTACGGCCAAGGCTATTAACGCTATCGACAACGCTGATCTCGGGGATGAGGACGCTGAGCTCGTAGTCGGTGATGCTTTGGATAATTTCATGGCTTTTTATGACCCCACCGAACTACCCATCCTTGTGGAGCTTCTTTAGGGATCTTCTTGCCAACAATCACCGGTGCCTCACGCGTGGTGCTAGTCTAAGCCTCTAACGCCATCGCTTAAGAAGGAGCACCACCGTGAAGAGAGCCCGTCTTGCTAGCCTTGTCACCGCCGCTGCCCTGAGCACCGCTGCGCTTGTCGCCGCACCAGTTGCCGGCGCAGAGGAGCCTGCAGCGCCGATCGTGCAGGAGCACGCGGAGCGCAGCAACCCAGACCCCAAAAATCCGGATCCTGATATGGGTGTAACGACCCCATGGCTGCGAATCCTCGAGGGCTCCTCGCAGGGGCCAGTGGCCGTCGTTATCGCCATCCTCTTCGGCATCATCAGCATTGGCTTCGCCGCCTACAAGGAGTTTGGTGATTACCTGCCCAAGTTGGGCTGATTGCTGATATTCTGCGGGGGTAAAACTCAGCTCTATCGAAAGGTTTACTCAGTATGTCTTCCTCCCGTCTTCGCCGTGTGGTGGCTACCTCGACCTTGTCCGTCGCGCTTGTGGCTGGCGGTGTCGTTGCCCCGACTGCCGGTGCAGTGACCACCTCCATCAAGAACGATAAGTGCACCATCACCTTGAACGAAGAGGAAGCCAGCGACCTGAAGAATGCGGAGTCGAAGGATAATGACGTCGACAGCAGCTTGCTGAAGAATGGCCTGAAGATTTCGCCCAAGGACGCGGAGAAGCGTGCTCGCGACGTAGAGAACCAATCGGACGAGCTCTACCGTGCTCTGGCTGGCTATGAGGCAGAGGTCGAGCTCGGTGATGAGGACGCCGTCAAGCGCGCAAAGAACAACATTGCGGTGGTAGAGGCCTTCCGTGGGATTGCGCCGGACTACGTCAAGGCCCTCAACGCCTGTGCGAAGAAAGAAGAGTTCAATAAGGAAGAGGAGACCGGTGGCAACACCTCCTCCAATATCGATACCGGCGGCGCTATCATCCTCGGCGTTTCCGGCGGCTTGGCCGTGATCCTTATGGTTCTCCGCGCGGCTGGTCCCTTCCTTAAGACCGTTCTGCCGCCGCAGCTGGCGGCAATGCTTCCGCTCTAAAACTTAGGTGCCATTAGAGCGCGTAAAGCTCTTCCTGTACTACGCGTAAGGCCTTTCCAGCGCTACGCCTAAGGCCTTTAGGCTTTAGGCCCAATCGACGTTGGTGCGCAGGGAAGCCAAAAGGCCCCGCACTGCGTCGCGACGGCGCGCAGACGCCGTTCCTTCTTCGATGCTGAGGTCCAATCCGCATTCGGGGTCCGCGGGTGGCCCGGCGTGGGTGCATCCACGCGGACAATCCTCAATTGCTTCGGCAAGGTCATCGAAGACCTCAATGACGTTTTCCGCATCAATGTGGGCTAAGCCGAAGGAGCGGATGCCTGGGGTATCAATGATCCATCCGCCATGCGGGGTGCTCCCTTCAGCAGGCAACCGCAGCGCCACCGACTGCGTCGATGTATGGCGGCCCTTGCCCACAGCGGAGACTTCGCCGGTTTCGCGGTTGGCATCCGGTACCAGCCGGTTCACCAGCGTGGATTTTCCTACGCCCGAATGGCCGATGAGGGCCGTGACATGTCCATCAATTGCGGCACAGACCTGCTCCAGCCCATCGTCCACGCCAGCTTCCACCACGGTGACATCCAAGTCCGCGAACTCTTGGGCGAACGGAGTGGGGTCGGTGAGGTCGGTCTTCGTCAGACACAGGACGGGCTGGATATTGCCGGCGAAGGCCGCGATGAGAGCACGCTCCACGAATCCGGAGCGCGGCGGTGGATCCGCCACGGCGCTCACGATCAGGAGGCGGTCCGCATTGGCCACCACGATGCGCTCATAAGGATCCGTATCATCCGCGGTGCGCCGAAGGACGGAAGTGCGCTCCTCTAGCTTCACGATGCGCGCGAGGGTGTCCTTCTTACCAGAAGTATCGCCCACGACGCCGACCCGATCACCGACCTCTACGGGCGTGCGGCCCATCTCGCGGGCGCGCATGGCGGTAACAACCGGGCCATCATTATCAAGGGCAACTCCCCAGCGCCCGCGGTCCTTGGTGATGACCATGCCGAACTTGGCATCCTTGTGCTTCGGACGGTCCTTCGTGCGAGGGCGCGAGCCTTTACCCGGCCGGATGCGGACATCTGATTCGTCGTAGCTGCTCGCGCGCCTAGCCATGGATCATGGCCTCCCACATCTTGGCGAAGCCGGGCAGAGTCTTGGACGTGGTGTCGATGTCCTCGACCTCGACACCGTCGACTGCCAAGCCGATGATGGCGCCAGCGGTGGCCATGCGGTGGTCGGCGTAGGAGTGCCACTGGCCGCCGTGGAGTGGGGCAGGGGTGATGCGGAGGCCGTCGTCAAGCTCGGTGACGTTGCCGCCAAGGCCGTTGATCTCCGTAGCGAGGGCCGCCAGACGGTCCGTCTCATGGCCTCGCAGGTGCGCGATGCCGGTCAGCGTCGACGGCGTTGAAGCCAGAGCGCACAGCGTAGCCACGGTAGGGGTGAGCTCACCGATATCTCCCATATCGAGATCGATGCCGCGCAGGCCTGCTAGACCCTCCTGCGGGCCGGTGACCTGCAGGTAGGGATCCTGGCGAGGGGCCTGCGGGACGTACTCAACCTGTGCCCCCATCTGCTCCAGGATGCCGCGGAAAGCATCACCTGGTTGGGTCGTTTCCTCCGGCCAATTCAGAATGCTCACGCTTCCGCCTGAGACGGCGGCAGCGGCAAGGAACGGAGTGGCGTTGGAGAGATCTGGTTCGATGTACCACTCGCGTCCCTTAATCTTCCCGGGCCGGACGACCCAATTGTCGTCGCCCGCGAGCACGTGCACGCCGGCCTCACGCAGCATGCTAATGGTCATGAGAATATGCGGTTGGGAAGGGACGGTGCCGCCTTCGTGGCGCACGCTGATTCCGTTGCGGTAGCGCGCCCCGGCCAGAAGCAGCCCGGAGACGAACTGGGAAGAAGCGGAGGCATCAATGGTGACTTCGGCGCCCTCCGGAGTGCCATGAGGCGTGATGCTAAGCGGCAGGCTATCGCCTTCGATGTCGACCCCCAGCTCACGCAAGGCCGTGGTCATCGTGGACATGGGGCGCTTCCGGGCATAAGGGTCACCGTCGATGACAACAGGCCCATCCGCCAGCGCTGCCACCGGAGGCAAGAAGCGCATGATCGTGCCAGCCAGGCCACAATCCACGGTCGCCCCATGGAGCTGACCCGGCGTCACGCGCAGGTGCGGTCCCCACTCGGAGATACCTACGCCCATGGCCTTCAAAGCTTCTTTCATCAGGTCAGTATCGCGGGACACCAGCGGGTTGTAGATGATAGAAGGTGAGTCAGCCAACGCAGCGAGGATGAGGGCGCGGTTGGTCATCGACTTTGACCCGGGAACTTCCTGAGTCCAGGACAGCGGGCCGGTGGGTTGGGGAGCACTCCAGAATGCAGACATGTAGTCCATAATAAAGGGCATGTGCGGAAGATTTGTTCTGTTCACCGAGTCCCTACTGGAGGAAATCGGAGCGTGGGAGTCCATCACGGAGGTCCACGCGCCGGAAGGCCTGCCGCCGGCACGCTATAATATTGCTCCGACCCAGCCCATAGCCATCGTGCGGGTTGCGGAGGAGACCGCCCGCGTGGAGCCAGCCCGCTGGGGGCTTATCCCGCATTGGAAGAAAGACCTCGATGGCCCGCCGCTGTTTAATGCCCGCGCGGAAACTGTGGCGCAGAAACCTTCCTTCCGCGATGCCTTCAAGGCGCAGCGCTGTGTCATCCCGCTGGATGGCTACTACGAGTGGAAGGCTGGAGAGGACAAGAAAGCCAAGAAGCAGCCCTACTATGTGACCGGGCCCGATGGTCTGCTGTGGGCGGCTGGTTTGTGGGCCACGGGGATGGATAGGCTTTCGGCCACTATGGTGACCACGGATGCCACGGAGGAGATGGCGTGGCTGCACCACCGCCTGCCCAAGTTTCTGTCTACAGAAGAGATCGCGCCCTGGCTGGCGGGAGAGGCACTGCTGGAGCCGAGCTCCGTGCGCGGCTTTCAGGCACGCCCGGCAGACCCCGCGGTGGGCAACGTGCGCAACGACTACGCAGAGCTTATCGACGAACCACCGGCCAGCACCCTCTTCTAGTTCGCGAGAACTAGTCGGCGAGAACGTCGGCGAAGGAGAGCTCCAGCACGCGGGGGAGATCCTCCGGATTCATCTCGATGTCGAGGCCACGCTTGCCTCCGGAGAAAAGGATGGTGTCGAAGAGCAGCGCGGTCTCGTCAACGACAGTGGGCAGGACATGCTTGTGCCCCAACGGGGAGATACCGCCGGGGATATAGCCGGAGGACTTGGAAGCGTCGACAGGCGCGGCCATCGTGGCCTTGGATGCGCCGAAAGCGGCGGCGGCTTTCTTGAGGCTGAGCTGGTGAGTGACTGGAAGGACACAGACGGCGAGTTGGCGTTTAGGGCCTTTGCCAGCGCTCAGATCAATGACGAGGGTTTTGAAAATGCGCTCAGGGGCAACATCGAGGGCCGCAGCGGCTGCCTCACCGAAGTTTTCGCGACCGCCCTCAAAGGTGGAGACGTGGTGGTCAATACCTGCCTCTTCGAGGAGTTTGAGGGCGGGGGTAGCGGCACGCGGGGTCTTCTTGGACATATAAACCACCCTAGTCCGGAGCGCTAGGATGGTCGGTATGGCCACAGAAACGACGAGCGAGATGCTTCAGAAACAGCGGTTGTTTGAGGAGCAAGCCTTGCCCTTGCTGGACCAACTCTACGGCGGAGCGATGCGTCTGACGCGCAACCCGCAGGACGCAGAGGACTTGATCCAAGAGACCTACCTCAAGGCCTTTAGCAACTTCGATTCCTTCAAACAGGGCACGAACTTGAAGGCGTGGCTGTACCGCATCATGACGAATGCCTACATCAATTCTTACCGGAAGGCCAAGCGCCGCCCGGTGGAATCCTCAGCGGATGAGCTGAGCGATTTTCAGCTGTATACCACGTCCGGGCATGATTCCACGGGCCTGGAATCAGCGGAGGTCGAAGCACTCAAGCAGATGCCGGATTCGGAGATTTCCGAGGCCATGAATGACCTGCCGGAGGACTACCGCATGGTGGTGTACTACTCGGATGTGGTGGGTTTGGCCTATAAGGAAATCGCAGAAGTGATGGGCACCCCATTGGGGACGGTCATGAGCCGCCTCCACCGCGGAAGAAAATTGCTTCGCGCGGCGTTGAAAGACGTAGCACGAGAAAAAGGCATTGGTCGCAACCACCCAGAGATGGAGGAGAAGTAATGGAACGCGCAACAGGACGCAATTGCGGTGCGTGTAACTCTCCCGAGGTTGAAGCGCTCTTTAGGGAGCTGTTCGATGAATCGACGAGCTACGCGCGGGCTATGGCAATCCGCGAGCATCTTGCGCAGTGCGATGCCTGTCAACAGCGCGTCGAGAGTGAAGAAGTAATCCGAGCACTCGTGCGCAAATGTTGCGGGGGACAGGCAGCACCGCAGTCACTGCGCCAGCGCATTTGCGTGGAAATTACGCGGACTGAGATTACCTGGGGCTAGGGCCGTTGAGGCCACATTAACGCCTAGGCCAAGTTAGATAGGCCTCGGCGTATAAGCAAAGGGCTCGTTCCCGTCCTCTGAATGAAGAGGGAAACGAGCCCTAATTGATTGCTGACGTTATGCGTTAGGACGCTTGCCGTGGTTAGCGGACTTCTTACGGCGATCCTTGCGCTTACGGCCACGCTTGCTCATCGCGTACTCCTTCTGTTAAGGGTAAATGAACTTATTCAACTGTAGCGGCAGGGTATGCCGGGGGGTTAATCGGGGGTGCAGTTTTTGAGGACTCTTTAAGCAGAGACGCGGGCACGGCCGCGGCTGCGGTTGCGGCGCTTGATAGCGCGACGCTCCTCTTCAGAGAGGCCGCCCCACACACCGGCATCCTGTCCGGACTCGAGGGCCCACTTGAGGCAGGAAGAAGCAACCGGGCAGCGGTTGCAGACCAGCTTGGCCTTAGCGATCTGGGTGAGTGCAGGGCCGGAATTGCCGACAGGGAAGAAAAGCTCCGGGTCTTCGTCGCGGCAAACAGCTTCGTGGCGCCAATCCATGATTGAAATCTCCTAACAAATTTTTGACAGCAGTGAGTGAAAGCAGGCGCACCAAGGGCAGTCCACAGCCGTGAACTGTTCCGAGTGCTCCGGGGGTTTAAGTGAACTGGTCTGCGGTCAGTGGGGCCCTGTCTCGAGTTAGGGCCAGCGTCGCCGCCGCCATGGTTCACTTGCGGTTAACTTGGAGGTTTCTCCGAGTTAAGAACTGATTTAACAGCTCGTTGTTTTTGCTACCTGAGAATAATGACACGTTTACTCAAACTCCGCTAGGGGTAGAGGTCAAAAAGTGTCCAAAGTCACTAAATAAATTCCGTCAATTCATACATTTGTTATGGATTGGGTCCTGTAAGAACCCTGTCAGTAACGTCTCAACCTGCGGTGATGGGGGAAATGGGGTGAGTGTGGTGACCTGGATCGCGTCAAATCCGGATTGCTTCCTCTGCCCCCGAAACGTGGAAGGCAGGTAGCTCAAGCTGAGCCTGGTGACGTTGTATTCGGAAAGGGGATATCTGTGGGCGCGTGAAGCACTGGCGTGGAGTAGGCCTAAGCGTGGAATAGAGACGTAGACTAGATACCCGTGAATAAGAAGCAGAAACAGTCCTCGACCACGCCTGCCCGCACAACCGGAGGCCGCGCCCCGGGGGCGGTGATAGCGGCTGCCGGCATTGCCGTGCTCCAGTCCATCGCGGTTATTATCTTCGGAATTTTCCTCGTTGTTCGTGAGCTAACGGGTGCTGAAAATGACTCTATGGTTTCCGATTCTGGGGCGGCGGGCTTCGTCGGCCTAGGTACGGCTATCTTCGTCTTTATCGTGTTCGGCTTTGTCATCCTTGCCTCGTGGGCCTTCGTTAAGGGCAAGCGCTGGGGCCGCGGAGCTATCGTGCTCGTGGAATTTATTTTGGGTGCCATCGCCTTCCAGATGTTCAGCGGAGGCTCCGCAGCGCTCGGCGCCGTGACGCTGGCCAGCGCAGCGGTGGTACTTTACCTGCTCATGATGCGACCCGAGGCGGCGCAATGGGCTGAAAGCCACTTCTAGGTGAGCTGCTTCTTAAACAACTAAGAAGCTAAGAGGCAGTGAGCGCCACGGCGGTGTTTCCACGCTGCTCGGTGATGGCCGTGCCCGCAAGAGTCAGCGAAATTGGACCGGTATAGCCGTCACGGTCAATAGGAATGCTGCGCTCGGTCTTTCCAGTAGCCCAGTCCACCACGTCGATTCCTTCCTCCGTGGGCACTAATAGCCGCTCGCCGACGGCGATGCCGGTGCCGACTGCCTGCTCCAGAACGTGGTCCACTTTGAGCTCGGTTGGGCTAAAGAGATAAAGACGCTCACCGTCGAACCACGTCATGTGGTGGGGCAGATCAGCGACCGCGGGGGCGAAGGGGGAAGCGGAATTCGTGATGGCCTTTGAAGGCTCCACGTCCGTGGAGGAGAGCGCTTTGCCCTCAAAGTCATAGGAGACGATACGTGGCACATCGCCCGGCAGGAAGACCGCAGCGGCCTCCTGACCATAGGCAATGAGACGCGCGCCTGGGTTATTAATCTCGATATCCTTGGAGATTTCCGGCGAACGCGCATCCTCTGGAGTGGCGTTTTGGATGCGCAGCCACGTGGAGTCTAGAGAATCCGGACAGGATTCGGTCACCGCCATCGTTTCGGTGCGGGTCAGCGCTGAGGTGATGGCGCAATCCTCGTGGGGTTGGAGGTTCGGTTCTTGTTTGGCTTCGACATCGCCATATTCAACGGTGCGCACTAGGTCAGAGCGCCATAGTTCTACGCGCTCGGCGGAAACGGTGCCCACGCGGTCATTCGACACAATGGGGACCACCTGCTCGGAATTGCGGGCGCTGCGGGTATCGGAGTACTGGCCGGATACCGCATCGATGGCTACCACATCGCCGCAGCCATTTCCCACATCATAGGTGGCCACGATCTTGTTCCACGCCGTGCCGAGCGAACAGAGGTCGGCATCGCGGCGCTGGTAGGTCCAGACCGTATCGCCAGAGGCATCCGAAGCGCGGAGGGTATCACCGTCATGGGTTATCAGCAGCCCCTTGGTGGATATCGCGCGAGACTGGCCCGGCACCACAGTGTTAGGGAGGCTGAAGGATTCAGTGAGGGAGTTGGGGACGGACTCGAGAGTCTGAGTCTCGGCATCAGACGCGGTATCGACAGCGGGAGTAAGCTCCGACTTGTGGATCGGTGCCGTAATCACCGCGCCGCCAATAGCAATGGCACAGACCGCGCTGATCGCGCCCACAGCAAGCCAGTCTGCTTTGGTGGAACGCAAGACGGGAGCCTTCTTCGCAGAGCTTGGCTTCTTCGCGGATTCCGGGCCCTGCTCGGTGCTCATCGGCGTCCTCCTTGGCGGGGCTTGCGCGTGCGGGAACGGGTGCGGCGCGAGGCGCGGGCAGATGCCGTGGAGGAACGTGGTGAGCCTCCACGCGACGACTCCCCACGTGAGTTCGAGCGCCGCGGTGCACCCAGCACTTTTGTGGGTGGGCCGACGGTGTCAGCAACCGCCTCTGGGATATCGAGGGCTTCCGCAAGCTCCGGGGAGGTGCTGAACCACTGCGGTGGCTCTGGCTGGCCCAAATCAAGATCATCGTTGATGACTTGCCATTTGCCCAGCTCGTCGTAGCCGACGAGAGTGATGGCCGTGCCCGTGTGCCCCGCGCGGCCAGTTCGTCCGATGCGGTGGACAAAAGTCATCGGATCATCGGGTACCTGGTAGTTGATGACGTGGGTGACATCCTCAATGTCGATGCCGCGAGCGGCGACGTCCGTGGCCACGAGAATCTCCACGGTGCCTTCCCGGAAGGCATTGAGCGAGCGTTCGCGTGCTTTTTGGTCCAAATCGCCGTGGACCGCGCCCACGCGAAAGCCGCGCTGTGCTAGCTCGTCCGCGACGGCAGCGGCTGAGCGTTTCGTCCGCGTGAAGATGATGGTGCGCCCGCGGCCTTCTGCCTGCAGGACCTTTCCCAAGACCGCGATCTTGTCCATACGGTGTGCCTGGAAGGTGACCTTGCGCGTGGAGGAATGGGTGTGCTGGGCGTCACCAGACTCGGCGCGGATGTGGACCGGCTTTTCCAGGAAGGTACGTGCCAAGGTCACGATGGGCCCAGGCATGGTGGCGGAAAAGAGCATGGTCTGGTGCGGGTTGCCGTGCAGGAGCGAGAGGATCTTCTCGATATCCGGCAAGAAGCCCAAGTCCAGCATCTCGTCGGCCTCATCCAGAACTAGAACGCTGACGTGGTCGAAGGAGAGATGCTTCTTCTGGCAGAGATCGAGCAGGCGGCCCGGGGTGCCGACGACAACGTCCGCACCCGATTCAATCTGTGTGATCTGCTCTTCGTAGGGGCGCCCACCACACAGGGTGACCACGCTGAGCGGAAGGTTCGCGGCGGCGAGCTCCAGATCCCCGCTGACCTGGATGGCTAGCTCGCGCGTTGGTGCAATGACCAGTGCGCGGGGAGTCCCATCGAGCTCCGGAATGTCGGCGTCATCGAAAACGCGATCCAGCAGCGGGACACCGAAGCCATAGGTCTTGCCCATGCCGGTGCGCGCTTGACCGATGAGGTCCTGGCCATTCAAGGCAATGGGCAGCGTGAGCTCCTGGATGGCAAAGGTGTGCGTAATCCCGTTGTCAGCGAGGGCATCGCAGATCTCTACAGCGACGCCGAGTTCGGCAAAGGTAGGGGATTCGCGGGAATCGCGGGAAGATTTCGGGGCAAGCACACCTTGATAGTAGAGGACGTGGCTATAGTGGGGCCATTAGAGCGCCGGGGCGCAGTTCTCACGGCACCGATTAAAGAACACGATTTAAGGGAGATGCACCACATGGATATCAAGTTTGGTTTTGCCGATACCGCCCGCGAGCTGGTTATTCACGCGGATGGTGAGCGCGAAGAACTGACCCAGACCATCAACAACGCCTTGGCAGACAACTCCACCCTCGAATTGAAGGACACTAAGGGCCGCTCTTACATCGTGCGCACTGAGCGAGTCGTTTACGTAGAGATCGGCACTGCACGCGCGCACACCGTCGGATTTGCGGGCTAAGTACGCGCGCGCTGGCTCAGCGGGTAGCCTAAATGGCCATGGAGAATCCCGCGGATTTTAAGCAGCACCCACACCCCGCCTCAGCGGTGGAGCGCTTCGCTCGTGAGTACGGCTGGTGGCGTGTGGTGGCGATCCCCGTCATGGTCGTCATCACTGTGTGGGTGCTGGTTGATGTTTTCCGCTCGCCTGCCCAGGATGCGGAGGTGACGGCGGCAGGGGAGACGTCGGCAAGCAGCACCGCCGCATCCGCCTCCTCGCGTAAGGGGCCTGACCCTGCCAACGCCAGCGCGGTCGCCGCCGCCAAGGATGGTTTGCCTGCAGGCGGTGACTTCACCGAGCAAGGTGAGGAAACCTACCGCGATGCAGGGCCGTCCACCATGCACGCGGGCAAGGGCGGGAAGCAAACCATCCGCTTTTCCGTTGAGATTGAAAACGGCATCGACACCTCCGCATATGGTGGGGACGGTGCTGTCGTTGCGCTTGTCGACGCCACCCTGGCCGACCCTCGCGGGTGGACGGCCAACGGAGACTTTGAATTCATCCACGTCAAAGCCGATGACAACCCCGATACGCACATCCGTCTGACATCATTGGGAACCACGGCGAAGTTGTGCGGCGCGCAGTTGGAATCAGAAACCTCCTGCCACACGACCATTACGGGGGAGTCCGCGGTCAACCTCAACGAGTCTCGGTGGGTGCGTGGCGCGACGCCCTTTGAAGGAGACTTGGGCAATTACCGCCAGTACCTGATCAACCATGAGTTTGGCCACGCTATCGGTTTTGCAGCGCATCAGGCTTGCGGCGGGGACGGTAAACTCGCGCCGGTCATGATGCAGCAAACGCTGAGCTTGAACAACGCCCAGCTTTTTGAGAAGGAACCCAACGAGGTTTATCCGGACGAGGATGTCACGTGCGAGCCGAACCCGTGGCCCTACCCGAACCCGGCTAATTCTGATCACGCTAAGCCCGAGTAGGTCGCCCACAATTTAAGGATTGTTTCCCCATGCCATTGCCATCTGAGCCCGTTCTTGCCGCTTTCAACGCCGAGTTTCACCCGCGCCGAACACAGGGTGAGCTCGTGGGTCCTGCGTGGGATAGCGGGATCCGCGTGGGCGATATTGTCTTCGCCGAGGCGCGGCCGTGGACTGGCTGGTCCGCCAAGGTTCGCGAGAAACTCAGCCTGCCGGGAGCGCGTATTGCCCGGCCAGTGCTGACTGCGGATGGTCGCTACACTGCTGCCGGATGGAAGGCCACACAATTTGTGGAGGGGCAGTTGCGGGGGCGCATCGATGAAACGGTGCAGATGGCGCTACGCCTCGATGAAGCGCTCGAGTTGGCGCCGTTGCCGACGGTTGATCGGCGCGATGATGTGTTTGCACGGGCAGAACGGGCAGCGTGGGAGGAGAGCGGCGAGGCCTATTCCGATGCTGAGCTTGCGCAGCTCCCACTTGTCACCGCCCACATGGACGTGCTGGGCACCACGGTTTTTTCTGGGGCGAACCCGCCGGCGCTGACTGATATCGTTCCTTCCGCGGCACCGCGCCCGGTTGGCTGGTCCGCCGCGCTGGTCATGGTGGATGGCCTCATCGCAGGGGTGGTGGATGATGATATTTGTGCCCGCTTTGCGGCGGTTCCCGGTATGCGGCAGCTGCTCTTGCGCGCGGTGGCGTACCGCCGTTACGTCAATACCCTGCACCCGCGCTCTAAAGCGACCGTGCGTTCGAATATAGAGAGGGTGGAAGAGGCCCTCGTGTCCGCGGCATCTGACACACTATAGGGCGTGAAGTACAGCAGCGAATCCCCCACACGTACCGGCGTCACGCTTCCTCCCTCACCGGAAGTCCGCCTCATTCCCCGTAGCCGCCGCGCCACGTCGCGCGAATGGGATGTTCCTTTGCCGCAGCAAGGTACCTGGCGGGTGCTTGGTGCGGCGGGGTCAGGGGTGTCAAGCCTGCTGATCGACGTTGTCTTGGCACAGCTGAATGCTGGAGCCGATGCCTCCGGCATCCTTGTTGTTGCCCCATCCAAGGAATCCGGTTCGCTGCTGCGCCGGGAATTGGCAGAGAACCTTGATGACTATGCCGCACAGACTTCGATGGTGCGCTCGGTGCACTCATTGGCTTTTGCGCTGCTGCGCCAAAGCAGCGAGGAGGAGCTGCGTCTCATCACCGGTGCGGAACAGGATGCAGTGATCCGTGAACTGCTACAGGGCCATGCGGCCGATCGCCGGGGCGCGTGGCCAGAGGAGATGCGCCCGGCCCTGGAGTACGTGGGCTTTGCGCGCCAACTGCGTGACTTGTTGCTGCGCGCCATCGAACGTGGCCTGGGCCCGACAGACCTGGAAGAGCTGGGGGAGCGCTACGGCCGCCCCATGTGGGTGGCTGCCGGAGATTTCCTGCGCGAATATGAGCGCACTCAGGCGCTGGCGGGTTCGCATTCCTATTCCGCTGCGGAATTGGTCAGCCAGGTGCTTTTGCGCCCGGAGCTGTTGCGCGAGCACCCGTGGCACACCATCGTGGTCGATGACGCGCAGTTGCTGGACCCGACCTCCGGCCAGCTGATCGCGGAGCTGGCGAAGACCGCACGCCTCACCGTGATTGGTGGTGACCCCGACCAAGCGGTCTTTGCCTTCCGCGGTGCTAATTCAGATTTCCTCACCACCTGGAAGGCAGAGAATGAACTTCGCCTGAGTTCTACGTACCGCAGGCCTTCCCCGGCGTGCGTGAGCGTCGTGGATTCCCGGGGTACCTTGCGTGATGTCTTGGCCAATACGGTTCGCCGCCGGCACTTAGAGGACGGCGTGGACTGGCGAGATATCGCAGTGATCGTGCGCTCTACTGGAGACATTGGACCTGCCCGGCGCACGCTGCTGTCTGCCGGCGTGCCGGTGCACATCAACCCCACGGACGTGGTGCTCGCTGAGCAGCGCTTGGTCAAAGCGGTGCTTTTGGCCCTGCGTGCTCTGGAGAATGAGCTTGAGCCCGCCGAACTCGAGGACCTGGTTACCGGTCCCGTGGGCGGCGCTGATCCGGTGACGCTGCGGAGACTCATCCGCGGCCTACGCCGCTGGAAACCGGAGCAGCGCGGAATGAATACGCTTCGAGAGTTGCTGGACGGTGAGCTGCCGGACTTCAATAACCTCCTCACCGAGCGCGAGGAAGCGATTTTGGCGCGTATTCGCGGGGTGCTGTCTGCCGGTCGTGCAGCCTTGCGGGAAGGCGCTGCTGTTGAGGAAGTCCTCTGGGAGGTGTGGCAAGCCACGGGTTTGGACACGCGCCTGCAGGCAGCAGCCCTGCGCGGTGGCGCCGCGGGTTCGCAGGCGGACCGCGACTTGGACGCGATGATGGCCTTGTTCGACGCCGCCGGCGATTACGCCGAGCGCCGTCCGGCGGCATCGTTGGAGTCCTTCATTCTGCATATCACGGAGCAAGAACTGCCCACCGGCGTGCGGGATCGCCGCTCGGCCTTGCCCAATGCGGTAGAAATTCTCACCGCGCATGGCGCAGTGGGGCGCGAGTGGGACACCGTCATCGTGGCGGGCGTTCAGGAAGGAACGTGGCCCTCGGTGGGGGAGACCGGCTCTCTTTTTGGGCAAGAAGACCTCATCGATCTGTTGGATCGTGGCATCACTCTCGGCACCCCAGTCAGCCACGTGTCGGGGCGCTTGGCGGAGGAGCGCCGCCTCTTCCACGTGGCCACCACCCGTCACAGGCAACGGCTGCTCATCGTGGCGGTGGACTCACCGGAGAGTGATGTCGTGGAAGAACCCTCGCGTTTCATCGACGAGTTCCTTTCTACTCGCGGCGTTGATGTTCCCGGCGCACAAGCGCGCCGGGAGGCAGGCAAGCGCCTGGCACGCCAGGCCTGGCCACGTGAGCTGGGTCTCGAGGTTCCGGAGCCGAATCCGGTGACGCTGCCCAGTGCTGCTAGTGGGGAGGGAGAGCTCGATCCCCTTGATGTCTCCGTGCTCTCGGTGCCCGCCTTCGTGGCGCAACTGCGCCGTTGTGCAACCGATCCGGAGACCGGCGAGGTGGAGCGCTCCCAGGCGGTCCGGCAGTTGGCCCGTTTGGCGGAGGCCGGGGTCCCCGGGGCGCATCCGGATCAGTGGTGGGCCGCGCGCGGAGTGGCTTCGCAATTGCCGCTGCGTGGTTCGAGCACAGTGTCGCCATCCCGGGTTGATGCTCTGCTCACGTGTCCGCTCAACGCGGTGCTGGGGCAGCTCGTGGAGGATGATTCTGCGAATATCAACCTGCTACGGGGTAATTTAGCGCATGCTTTCTTGGAAGCGCTAGGCCGCGGTGCTGCCGCCGAGCCCGCGAAGCGGCTGGTGCTCGATGCCTTCGATGCGCTTCTGGAAGGGCCAGCGTGGCACCGCGAGGCTGAGCGTGCGGACTTTGAGCGCCTTATCGACCGCACTCATAGTTGGGTGCTCTCGAGCTCGACATCACTCGAACCCGTGGGCGTTGAGGTCCCCGTCACCGTGGACATTGCCCCCGATGTCACCATTCGTGGGTTCATTGACCGGTTGGCGAAGGCCGGCGAAGACTACGTCGTGGTGGATCTCAAGACGGGGACAAAAGTCCCGTCGGCGACCAGTGCCCAAGACAATACCCAGCTCATGACCTACCAGCTGGCGCTGGCGCACGGTGAGCTTGTCACAGCGCCCGTAGAACCTGGCGGCGAGTCGCAGGCTGTGTCTATCCGGACCGGTGACGGCCTGCCGCGTGGCGGGGGTGTTCTGGTGTATCCGCGATCCAGTACTGCCGCCGTGTCCACCCGGGAGCAAGCCACCAAGCCTCCTGAGGAGCTCGAAGAGTTTGCGCAGTCGCTGCCCGCACTCGTGGCTGAGCTGCGTGGTCCGGGGCTGACCGCGCGCGAAAACGCTGATTGTGATCGCTGCCCAATCCGCTCTATCTGCCCTGTGATGAATGAAGGAGGTCTGGTGACCGATGCCTAAGAATCCCGCTCAAAACTTCAGCCCTGAGGAGCTGGCTGCTGCGCTGGGCAAACCCTTTCCGCCCACCCCGGAACAGGCCGCCGTTATTGATGGCCCGCTTGGCCCGAAACTCGTCGTGGCCGGCGCAGGCGCTGGTAAGACGGAGACGATGGCCTCGCGCGTGGTCTCACTCGTGGCAAACGGTTTGGTGCGGCCCGAGCAGGTCCTTGGCCTGACCTTTACACGCAAGGCAGCCCAACAACTAGAGCAGCGCATACGCCGCCAGCTGCTGACCCTGCGTTCCTCTGGAATCCTTGCCCCAGGCAGCTCGGCGGCAGAGGCGGTGGAAAATATCGCGCCAAACGTGTCCACCTATGACTCTTATGCCGGTGATCTTGTCCGCGAGTATGGCCTGCTCATGCCGGTCGAGCCGAATGCCCGCATCATCACCGAGGCGGAGCGCTATGCCATCGCCCACGAGGTGGTGAGCAATTACTCGGGCTCGCTCAGCACAGATAATGCGGTGGCCACGGTCACCGCTACCTTGCTCAAGCTCGCGGAAACGATGGACGGAGAGCTTAAGAATCCGCAGGATCTCTATGAGCATGAGGACATCTTCCGCAAGACCGCTGAGGACCTAGAAAAGAGTAAGAGGACCAAGGGTGAGTTCAGCAAGGACTTGCAGAAATACCTGGATACCCAGCGCTTGCGCCTGGAGTACCTGCCCTTGGTGGAAGCGCTCAAGAAAGAGCAGGCAGAACGTGGGGTGATCACTTTCGGTGAGCAGATGTCCATCGCCGCCACCCTGGCCAAGAACTTCCCGCTCTTAGGCGAGCAACAAAGCGCGCGCTACCGCGTCATCATGTTGGATGAGTACCAGGACACCTCCCACGCGCAGCGCATCTTGCTGCGCTCTCTCTTTGGCGGCGAGCGCGAGGGGCTCTCGGTCACTGCGGTGGGTGATCCCATGCAGTCCATCTATGGCTGGCGCGGCGCTACGGCAGAAAACTTGGAGGCCTTCGTCACGGACTTTCCGCAGCCGGACGGCACCCCGGCGCCGAAGGATCAGCTCACCACCTCCTGGCGCAACCCTTCGACGGTACTCAGCTTGGCTAATGACGTGGCGTCGAAGCTCTTCTCCTCAAGCCCTGGCGAGCGCCCAGTAGATGAGCTGTCGCCCAAGCCCACCGCACCGGCCGGCAAGGTAGAGCTGGGTTACTTCGCTTCGGAGGATGAGGAGCGCGCGTTCATCGCTGAGCACCTCCGCCGGCTCTATGAGTCCACGCCGGAAGGCGAGGATTTCAGTGCCGCCGTTCTCGTGCGCACCAATAAGCAATCGCCGTTGATCGCCGCTGCTTTGGATGAGGTCGGCGTGCCCAACGAGATCTTTGGCCTCGGTGGACTTCTCTGGCAGCCGGAGATCCAAGATCTCGTGGCGGTGGCCACGCTTTTGGTGCGGCCACAGGACACCGCTGCGGCGCTGCGCGTGCTTACTGGGCCGATGTGTGGCCTGGGTATCGCCGATATTCAAGCGCTGCATTCGCGTCAGCGCAACCTTGCAGGTGCCACCGAGGGACGCACGCGGTGGGAAGGCGGTGATCCCCTGGCACACCTGGCTGCCCAGGTCGAGGAGATCACGGCGGAGGGGCCAGACCAGGTGCTGGGGCTTGCCGACGCCCTCGCAGACCTCGGTGAACGCGATCGCTACAGCACCGAAGGCTTGGAGCGCATGGAGGCGGTCTCCTCTAAGCTGCGCTATCTCCGTACCTATTCTTTGGGCAAGACTCTCAACGACATCGTGGCCGATATTGAGCTGCTCTTTGGTCTGCGCACCGAAGTTCTTGCCTCCGGCAAGCCGGGGGGAGCAACGCACCTTGACGCCTTCGCCGATTTTGTCGCGGGCTTCCACGGTGATGGCTTGGCCGGTCTCTTGGACTATCTTGAGTTAGCCAAGGAAAAGGAAGACGGGCTCGAGCTGGGAGAGGTCCCGCTTGTGCGCAACCGCGTGCAGATCATGACGGTGCATAAGTCCAAGGGCTTGGAATGGGAGCACGTCTGCGTGGCACATGCGGATTCCTCGAGCTACAAGGCGCAGGCGGAGACCTTCCTGACCAAGATTGAAAAGGCCCCAGGTGATGAGGATGCCATCGATGTTCCTGAGGATGCGGTGACGCGCTCTGACTTTGATAAGGCCTGCACGGCTTTCAAGGAACAGAACCGCGAGTTCCAAGCAGAGGAAGCTGCCCGTTTGTTCTATGTGGCGATGACCCGCACCGAGTCCACGCTGACGGTGACTGGTTCCGGCACGAATAAACTCAAAGGCAAGAGCAAGAAGGGCCCCTATTCCTACCTGCAGCTATTGGCAGATAAGCATCCGGAGCTGATTGTTCATTGGGATATCCCCGAAATCCCTGTGGAAGAGGAGAAAGGTGGCATAGTTGAATCCTCTTTCCCCTCATTGACCCCGCAAGCGGAAGCGCTGCAGGCAGCAGAGGCGGTCCGCGCAGCTATGGAGAACCTCCCCCCGCTTCGTGATGGTGAAGTCTTCGGGCTCTGGGAACAGGAGGCGAGCGCGCTCATCGAAGAGCATAAAGCCCTCCAGGCCCCAGTGGTCGATGTTGAACTGCCCGGCGAGCTGACGGCCTCCGACATGGTGGCCATGTCGGCAGATCCCACCCAATTCGCGCGCCGCCAGCGTCGCCCCATCCCCTTCAAACCCAACTCCTATGCCAAGCGCGGCACTGCTTTCCACGCCTGGTTGGAGGATCGTTTTGGCGCGCTTGCCTTGTTGGGGGAGGATGAGCTGCCCGGCTCTCATGATGAACCGGACCACGATTTGGAATCCCTCAAGGAATCCTTCCTAGCCTCGGAGTGGGCACAACGCACGCCGGCCTTCGTGGAGGCCCCTTTCGAGATCACCATTGGGGATTCCGTCGTCCGCGGCCGCATGGATGCGGTATTCCAACAGCCGGATGGTTCGTGGCTCATCGTGGACTGGAAGACTGGCCGCCGCCCCCAGGGCGCTGCGTTGGCCTCGGCGCAGATTCAGCTCGCCGTCTACGCGGAGGCATGGCGGCGCATCCACGGCGTGGAGACTGTCCGCGCGGCGTTCTTCTACGTGCATGAGAACTATCTTCTGGAGCCGGAGGACTTGCCCACCGGACCACGGTTGGCTGAGTTCTTAAGCTCTGCATTTTCAACCCCACCAGGGTTGAGTCTAAGGTAGTCTCACGAGGAATTCCGCACTGTCAAGGGAGGTTGGCACTTCGTGCCCAAGCACTTAGGTAAACGCTTTAAATCGCGTTTCTTGTCGCAGGTTGAGCTGACCTCGCAGCCTGATCACGCGCTCATTGATGTCATCACGATTCCGCGCACGCAGAGCACCAGCCCGTGGAAGCAGCTGGCAAGCCGCGTTATCTGGGCCATGGGACTCTTGGTTTTCGTCACCATCGTCGTCTTTTTTGACGGTGATGGCTACAGCGAAGACCTGTCCTTCCTCGATGCCGCTTATTACTCAGCGGTGTCGTTGACCACTGTGGGCTATGGCGATATTGTCCCGGTGACTCCCACCGCGCGCTTCATTAACCTCATTATCGTTACCCCGGCCCGCCTGCTCTTCCTTGTTTTATTGGTCGGTGCTACCTTGTCGGTTCTGACGGATCGAGCCCGCCGCACCTTTGAAATCCAGAATTGGAGAAAGCAATTGCGTAACCACACCGTTGTCATCGGCTATGGCACCAAGGGTGCCGGTGCGGTCGCCGCGCTCATCGCTGATGATGTTCCCGCCTCCCAAATCGTGGTTGTTGATAACAACCGCGCGGCCCTGGCCAGCGCCGAGCACCACGGCCTCGTCACCATCTATGGCTCCGGAACCAAGCAGGACGTCCTGCGCATCGCCGGTGCGCAGCACGCCTCCTCCGTGGTGGTGACTCCGTCCACGGACGATACCGCGGTGCTGTGCACGTTGTCCGTGCGAGAGCTTAACCCTAAGGCCAAGGTGGTCGCGTCTGTGCGTGAATCTGAAAACCGCCACCTTCTCCTTCAATCTGGCGCTGATTCGGTGGTGACCTCGGCGGAGACGGCCGGCCGCCTCCTGGGCCTCGCTACCGTAACGCCAACCGTGGTGGAGATGATGGAGGATCTCCTCTCACCAAATGAGGGTTTCTCCGTGGCGGAGCGCGCAGTGCGCGAATTCGAGGTGGGCTCCAATCCACGTCACCTCGCCGACATTGTTCTGGCGGTTCTGCGCAACAACGAGCTACACCGCGTCGATACGGCAGACGCGTATGCACTCAAGCCTGGTGACCGCCTGCTCTATATCAAGCATGAGATGCAGCAGGCTGCGGAAGATACCGATGAAGACGAGGATGAAGGCAACTAATGTTCCTGCCCGTCACCGAGACTGGCCTTGTCCCGGTATCGCCACAAGGCCAGCCGGTCTTTCTGGCTAAGCCGGCGGGGGAGATCGTGGTTGCGGCCGGGGATATTCACGCTTTCCTGGTGGAGTCCGAGGCCGCCGAGCGGCTCGGTACACTGCGCGATGCCACCTTCTTTAACGGTCAGCGCGACATTCTCAAAGCCCTGCATCTGATCCGTAACCGTCGGGAAGCGCGCTTTGATCCACGCACTGGGCGGGAGCTGTCCTACCCTGCGCCAGGGGGCGTGGGACATGATGGCGAACGCCTCGTCTTTCCCCGCTTGGATCCCGCCGTCATCGGCATCATTCACCACGCGGAGTCGGACCGTATCCTGCTGGCTCGCAACCGTCACCGTCCAGGATTCTTTTCACTCATCGCCGGCTATGTCGATCCCGGCGAGACCCTTGAAGAAGCGATGATCCGCGAGGCACTTGAGGAAACCGGTCGTCGCGTTGAGTCAGTTTCCTATTGGGGCTCGCAGCCCTGGCCGCCTAGTGGCTCTTTGATGGTGGGCTTTTCCGCGGTCACGGAGGATGTCCAGCCCGTGTGCGATACTGACGAAGAGCTCGCAGAAGTGCGGTGGGTGTCCCGCGCTGAACTGCCAGAACTGACCATTGCCCGCAAGGGTTCAATTGCACACACGATGATTATGGAGTGGTTCCACGGTGATGAGACCGGATCTGTCCCTGCTCGATGAAGACCAGCGAGCCGCAGCCACGGCGCCGCGCGGCCCAGTCTGCATCCTGGCGGGTGCCGGAACGGGTAAGACCCGCACGATTACCTATCGCATCGCTCACATGGTGGACCAGGGTTTCGTCAACCCGCAGCGCGTTCTGGCCGTCACCTTCACCTCTCGCGCCGCGAGTGAAATGCGCGAGCGGCTCAACCAGATGGGCGTTGGGGGAGTACAAGCCCAAACCTTTCACGCCGCAGCGCGCCGCCAGTTGAAGTACTTTTGGCCGCAGGTTGCTGGGGATCTGCCCTGGCAGCTCATTGACAACAAGTTCAGCCTGGTCGGCCGCGCGGTCCGCTCGCTTGGCTTGGACAACAACAAGGACACGATTCGTGATTTCCTGGGGGAAATCGAATGGGCAAAGTCTTCACTGATTAGCCCCGAGGGCTATCCCGGTATCATCGAATCCACGGACCGCGAGGCGCCGGGGGATCCGGCCAAGGTGGCGGAGGTCTTCCGCCGCTATGAGGACATGAAGGCCACCCCGGATCTCATGTACCTCGATTTTGATGACTTGCTCATGCACATCGCCGGCGCCATCGAGAACGTGCCTGCGGTGGCGGAGGTCTTCCGTGAGCAGTACCGAACCTTTGTGGTGGACGAGTATCAAGACGTCACCCCCTTGCAGCAGCGAGTACTGGAGGCCTGGTTGGGGGAGCGCGATGACCTGACGGTCGTGGGCGATGCCAACCAGACCATCTATTCCTTCAACGGTGCTTCCCCGGAGTATCTGCTGAATTTTTCCCGCACCTACCCGCAGGCCACCGTGGTCAAGCTGCAGCGAGACTACCGCTCCACCCCGCAAGTGACGGACCTGGCTAACGAGGTCATCTCGAAGGCCACGGGCCGCGCGGCGGGGACCCGCCTGGAGTTGCAGGGCATGCGCGAGCCTGGACCCGAGCCCACGTTTAAGGCCTATGAGTCTGAGGAGATTGAGGCCAAGGAGGTCGCGGGCCAGGTTCTGACCCTGCTGAACCAGGGAGTGAAGGCTTCCGAAATCGCAATTCTTTACCGCATCAACGCGCAATCAGAGCAGTTTGAGCAGGCGCTTGCTGACGCTGGAGTGGTTTACCAAGTCCGCGGTGGCGAAGGCTTCTTCCGCCGCCCAGAGATTTTAGAGGCCATCCGCGTGCTCATCGCTGCCACGCGCCGCGATGATTTGCCGAATGATCCGGTGGCTGTGGCACGTGCGGCCTTCGTGGAGCTGGGGCTGTCCGCCACGGAACCGCAGGGTGCGCAGGCCCGCGAGCGCTGGCAGTCGCTCACGGCCTTGGTGGACCTCATCGCGCAGATCGTGGAGGACCACGAGGGGATAGACCTGCCTGGCGTGCTAGGAGAGCTGCACCGCCGCTCCGAAAACAAGCACAACCCCACGATGGAGGGCGTGACCCTCGCTACCATTCACGCTGCCAAGGGCCTGGAGTGGGATGCGGTGTTCCTCGTAGGTCTCACCGAAAAACTCCTGCCCATTAACCACGCCATCAAAGCCGGCGATGAACACGTGGAGGAGGAGCGCCGCCTCTTTTACGTGGGTATTACCCGTGCACGCGAGCACCTAGCCTTGTCGTGGGCGCTGGCTAAGACCACTGGTTCGCGGGCCTCACGTGAGCGAACCCGCTTCCTGGACGGCGTGGTCCCGGGAATCGAGGAAAGCCAGTCCTCGAACCGTCGCTATCGCCCGCGCCGTTGCCGAGTGTGCTCGGGGCAGCTCAGCAGCCCGGCAGAGAAGGTCCTCGGCCGCCACGAGTGGTGCGAGTATGAGGGTGATGAGGATGTCTTCAACGCGCTGCGCGCGTGGCGGGCGTCGGTGGCGAAGGACTCTCAGGTTCCTGCCTACGTCGTCTTTTCTGATGCCACCCTGCAAGCGATTTCGGAGGCTCTTCCAGCCAACGAGGCGGAGCTGCTGGATATCTCCGGGGTGGGCCCCTCGAAGCTGGAGCGCTATGGCGCGGAGGTTCTGCAGATCATTGCTTCTTCCCGCGGCTAAGAGGAACTACGAAGCAGCGCAGTACGTGCAGCGAGGATGTTCCATGAGAAGCCTCCGTTGCTCTAGGCCGTAGAGGTCTATCTCCGTGAGTTCGCCGGCGAGCGGCTTGCCACCGGGCGCTCCTGGCGGGGCCGGCCTTCCCAAGAGCCGGCGAATAATCACCACCGCATGCATCACTATCGCAGTGCGCACGATTGGGTCTCCCGGTGCTTCCACTGCCGCGGCGCGGTGGGCCACCTCGTGCCATAGCTCGTCTGATTCGATGCGGTGCAGGTGCGCGCATAGCGGGCAGGGGCCAGCCCCGTCGATGCGAACCGGTCCGATGATGCCGCGGGCATCGATCATAGATACCGGCAACCAGGTGGCTGGGGAATTGTGCATGGCCTGTGCCCATTCCGTGGCGCCATCCAGCATGTCGACAGCCACGATAGGCAGGTGCCCGGCCACGTTTGCGATGTACTCGGCGGGGGTTTCGCTGTGGAGAGGGGAGCGTGGTTGAAAGGAATCACCAAGCAGGACATCGCGCAGTTCATTGGCCAGGGCGGAGGTTCCCAGCACGGCCACGCGCTGCGGCCGGGGCGCCGGCCACAGAACTCGGTAGCTAATCAGATCCTCCACTAGGCTGCGGGCAGCTGAGGGGCTCATGCCCGTATTCTCAATGGATTTTTCAATGGTTTGTCGGGTCAGCGGCGTGCGCAGCCTGTTGAGCAAGCCTGCCAGCTGTGGGTGGGCTTCGAAAACCCCGACGCGCGTGGCATCCATCCCACACTGGAGCATTCCGGGTTCACGCTCAAGAATCGTGGTTTCCGGCGCCAGCATGTACGTCTGTGCACTCAAGACTGTCCTCCCCGTTTTTATGACCCACCCCAGGTGTGTTTAGACACCATTGCACCACAGGTAGAATGCCCTGTCATGTCGAGCAATCCCGAGGTACGCGTCATCCGTTCAGCCCGGCGCCGTCGCACCGTCCAAGCCCGCGTGGTCGACGGTGTTCTGGAGGTGCGCATCCCCGCTTGGATGTCAGCGGCGGAGGAGCGCGAAGCGGTGGATGGCATCGTGGCGAAGGTGCGCAAAAAACAAACCTCTTCGCAGCTTTCCGACGATTCCCTGGCCGACCGCGCCCGCACCTTGAACACTCGCTTTCTGGAGGGCCGCGCCACGGTGGGTTCCATCCGGTGGGTGAGTAACCAAAAATCCCGCTGGGGTAGCTGCACTACCTCAACGGGAGATATTCGGATTTCTGACCGGCTGCAGGATGTTCCTGACTACGTCCTCGACGCGGTCATCATCCACGAGCTGACGCACACCTTCATCCCGGGCCATGGTCCGGACTTCTGGGAGTGGGCTGACCGCGCGCCCAAAGCGGAGCGCGCGAAAGGATACCTCGAGGCGTACCAGCGTTTCCGCTAGTTCTCTTCCTCCGGCTTGTCCTTTCTGTTGTCGTCGCCGTCGGCGTCTGTGTCCTCACCAGTGCTGTCGCTGGTGTTATCGCTGGCATTGTCACCGGAATCCTGTTGGCGGAGCATCTCCTCCAGCTTGGAGAATTCTGCCTCAAAGCCCTCATCAGGGGTGTCATCGAGCAAACCGTCGATGAAGGACGCCGGGTTCTCCAGGTGCTCGGCCGTGGGCAGAAGATCCGGGTGGTCCCAGGCGGAATCGCGCTTATCGGAGCCTACCGCGACGGTGGCGCGGCGCCAGAGTTCAGTGGCGGCCTCCACCTTCGGGGCGTTGAGCTCGATGCCGACAACTTGGGAGAAGGCCTTCTCCGCGGAGCCGCCAGTGGAGCGGCGGTGCGCCCACGCTTCAGTCATTGCTTTCGTGGACGGGATGCGCTCTCCGAGTGCTTCGGTCACGACGTGCTCTACCCAGCCCTCGACGAGTGCCAAGAGGGTCTCCAGGCGGGAAGCCGCGCCCGCGTTGCGAGAGGTGATCCGCGGGGACAGGTCCATGCCTTGTAGCTTGCTCATCGCGTCCTGGATGGCCTGCGGGTCGCCGGATTCCAGGTTGAGCTCGCGGGTAGCTTCCTCGATGTGGGAGGTATCAATAACCAAGCCCATGGCGTATTCCTCAACGGAGGAGACGAGGCGCTCGACCAGCCATGGCACATGCTTGAACAGGCGCTGGCGGGCAGCTTCACGGGCCCCAATGTAGACGAGCACCTCCTGGCCCGGAACGTTGAGATCACGCGCGATGGCCTGAATATTGTGCGGCAAGAGTGCGGTGGTGCTTGCTGGGGAGACCGGCAAGCCGAAATCAGAACCGGTCAATGCCTGCGCAGCCAGATCACCTAGGGCGTGGCCCAGCTTCATACCGAAGTTCATGCCGGACATCGAGTTCATCATCGAAGTCATCGGGCCCATCATCTCGCGGGCCTCCTCCGGCAAGGATTCCAGCTGCGCGGAGTTCATGTGCTCCGCCACCGGGGTGACCATGCGCTGCCACATCGGCAGGGTCGAATCCAGCCACTGCGCGGAATTCCAGGCAGTGACGGTGCCGGATGCGGTGGGGAGAATCGTGGCATCATCCAGCCACAGTTCCGCCAGCCTCACGGCTTCTTGCACGGCGGTGCGGTCCTGCTCGCTGACCTCTTTATCGCCGGAGATCTGCTGGTGCGCGATGCGCTTGGCCAAGTCATAGTTGACCGGGCCGGAACCCTCCGGGGAATTCATGGAGGAGCCCATGCCGGACAGCATCTGGCCGAACTGATTCAATAGGTCTCCTAGGCCACCGTTGCCCGCGCTGAAGCCGAAGGCGCCGAACGGGTTCTGGTCGCGACGATCGTTATCATCGTCATCGTCGTTATTGGGGAAGGAAAAACCGAATCCGTTGCTCATGGGGCCTAATCTACTAGGTTTCCTAGCGCGGATTCTAGGACCACGGCAACGCTGAGAGCGAACAAGCATCACGAGGCTGTAGGCTGATCCTCCGTGAAATCTTCGCAGAACCCCCGAACTCGCCGCCTGTCCACCCTGACGTGGGGAGCCATTCCGGTGGTGTTGACGGGAGCCCTGCTCAGCGTTGACCACATCCCCGGTACCGACATCACCCTGTCGGTGCCGTACGCCGCCGAAGGACCAGGTCCGACCGTGGACACCTTGGGTGAAGTGGAGGGAGAACCGGTGGTCAACGTCGAGGCCCCAGAAACGTTCCAGCCGCAGGGGCATCTCAACATGACGACGGTCTCCGTGCGCACCAATATGACGTTGGCTCAAGCTTTGGGGCGGTGGCTTTTCACCGATGACACCATCGTCCCCATCGACAGCGTCATCCCGCAAGGCAAGACGGATGAGGAAGTTCAGGAAGCCAATCAACAGGCTTTTACCCAGTCTGAGTCAGCGGCCACCGTCGCCGCCATGAACTACCTGCACAAGCCCGTGCGTATCGAGGTAGCACAGGTGCTCGACGACGGCCCCGCAGCGGGCGCGCTTGACGACGCCGACATCATCACCGCCGTCAACGGCGACAAGGTCACGGAGCCTGGCCAGGTACAGGAGAAGATCCGCGCTCTTAAGCCCGGTGATGAAGTGAAGCTGGGGATTATTCGCAAGGGCGAGGAAAAGACTGTCCGGGTCACCCTCGGCTCTCACCCCGAGCAGGAGGACGTGGCCCTGCTAGGCATCCTTATGACCTCGGTGCCCACCGAAGACATCACGGTGGATTACAACCTGCAGGACATCGGCGGCCCCTCGGCTGGCATGATGTTTACCTTGGCGGTGATTGACAAGCTCTCTAGTGAGGATCTCACCGGCGGCCGGTTTGTCGCCGGCACCGGCACTATTGGTGAGGACGGCGAAGTCGGCCCCATTGGCGGTATCGTCCACAAGGTCCACGCAGCGCAGGAAGCGGGCGCCGAACTATTCCTCGCCCCAGCCGACAACTGCGCGGAGGCGGTCAGCCGCGATACTGGGGACATGGTGGTGGCCAAGGTCCACACGCTGGACGATGCCATCGAGGCCATGCAGGACTTTGCGGAGGGCAAGCCCGTCGAGACCTGCGAAGGTTAGACCTTACACCAAGCCAAGCTCCTTGAGGCGCTCCTCCGGATCGTCCTGATCCGTGGAGATCATCTGCTGCATGATGAGGCCCTCATCGTTGTCAACGACGGTGAGGATGGCCGTGTTGCCCAGCATGGACCAGCCCACGACGCGGTTGCCGCTGTCCTCGATGACGCGGGAGCTGCGCAGCTCGGTGAGCACCTGGGTGGTCTGGGAAGCCTTGGTCTTGGACTTGAAGAACTGGAACTGTCCCACCTCGGAGCCGGAGCAGTTGAAAGAATCCGTCACGCCATTGGGATCGCAGCGGTCGAACTGCGCGAAGATCTCTTCCGGCACGAGGCCACCGAAGATCTTATAAGCCTGCTCCACAGAGTCGGTGAACTTGCCGCTGGGCTCCGCGGACTCGCTGGCGTCCTTGTCTTTGTCTTTGCGGTCGGCGTAGCTGCGGGTTGAGGATTCATCCTCCGCCTCCGAGCTGTCTGCAGACTCGGAGGTGGCGGGAGTAGTCGTCTCGGATTCCTCAGCGGAGGTTGCCGGGGCCGGGGCGCTGGTCTTCTCCGCGGCGGCGGTCGTTGCTTCGCTCGCAGGCGCTGGTTCAGGGGAGGGGGCATCGTCCTTCCCACATGCGGAGAGCAGGCAGCCGGTGGCAAGCACGGCCGATGCTGCGGCGGTGAAGCGGGATGTCAAGCGCACGAGAGACTCCTCTATCAATTGCGTGCCCAGCCCTGAGAGCTGAGCGCTAATGGCCACTGCAGTCTGAGTTTAGTCGATTAGAGCATTTCCTCCGGATCTTGCTCCAACCCGTAGCGCAGTGCAGCGATGACCCCAGGCGCCACATTCGGTCCGCCACGCAGTTGGATATCGTCCTCCGCGAAGGGGCCGGCCTCCGCCAGTTCTTCCTCGGTGGGGCGTAGCTGCAAAAGCGTGAGCTCGGCGCCATCGTCGTCGAAACTCTCCGCATCGGCTGTGGAGCTTCCGTCCAGGGCGGTGGCTCGCAGGACTCCGGAGAAGAGGCGGGCGGGACGGGCGTCGCCAAGCGCGGCGTCCGAGGTGTCCTTAAACATGATCTCCTGTGCCAGAATGACGCCGGCGATCTCTCGCGGCCATGCTAGCCGCGAGACGTAGTCCGCGAGGTGCTCCGATCCCGGTTCGATGCCTTCCGGCAACTCTTGCACCACGAGGGTGAGGGGAGAGGAGTCATCGACGTCCCCAAGCTGGGCGGCCACCAGCTCAGTAGGGACGAGAGCAAAAAGGGTAGGAGGCGCATCCCAGCCTTCGGCGTGGATGAAATCCACGGCTTCGCGCATCGCCTTGTTGAGCGCGCGGTGTACAGCGGGCTGGGAGGAAGGTTGGGAACTCATAAGCGTCCTTGTTCGTTGACGGTCATAGTGCTTCTCTAGACTAGAAGCTTGATACCTCTATATTCGCACGACACTTGATTGGAGCTGGAGTTGGCTTCCGGACTCAACCGACCCGCCGCCCCGATGAAACGTCCGCCCAAATTTCTCTCGTGGGTTGTCGCCATCATCGCGGTCCTCTTGTTCATTGGCCCCATGTTGGTGGGCTTCTACACGGATTGGAAGTGGTTCGGCGCGATTGAGTACCGTGGGGTCTTCACCAAGACCCTGGTGACGCGCATCGTCCTCTTCATCCTCTTCGGCCTCGTAGCAGCGGCTGTTACGTACGTTGCGGGCCTGATTGTGTGGCGGGGGCGCGGTGACTCGATGGACATGGCGGACTTCAATTCCCCCGTTTATCAGTACCGCAAGTCCATTGAGAGCACGATGAGTGTCTTCCTCAAGGTCATCCCGGTGCTTGTCGGCGTCGTTTCCGGCCTGTTGGGGCAAGCCAACTGGCGGACCGTCATGCTCTTCCTCAATTCTCATGACTTTGGGGTGGCCGACCCGCAGTTCAACCACGACCTTGGCTTCTACGCCTTCCGTTTGCCGGTGTGGTCAATGCTGGTCAGCGCTGCTTCCATGCTGGTCGCAGTGTGCTTCCTCATCGCACTCGTGGGGCACTACATTCTTGGCGGCATTCGCTTGGGCAATCGCGCCGCCGGCGTGCGTGGTTCGCTGTCGAAAGCAGCGCGCACGCAGCTCGCCGTCACCGGTGGCATTTGGATGCTGCTCCAGGTGGCTGGCTACTGGCTGGGGCGCTACGAGTTGCTGTACAACCAGCACTCGCTGTTTACGGGTGGTTCCTACACGGACATCAATGCCTACCTGCCGGCAAAGATCATCCTCATGATCATCGGCGTGTTCGTGGCCGTGGCGATCTTTTCTGCAGTGGTCATTAAGGACCTGCGCATCCCTGGCTTGGCCGTGGTGCTCATGGTGCTGTCCTCCTTGGTCATTGGCCAAGGCTGGCCGCTCATCATGGAACGCTTCTCCGTGAACCCGAACCGCCAGGCTAAAGAGGCGGAGTCGATCTCCCGCAACATCGAGTCCACTCGCTTTGCCTATGGCCTCACAGACGACAAGGTGACCTACGAGGAGAACTGGGGCGCGGAGGACGTCGCCGATGACAAGGTTGCCTCGGATGACTCCACCATCTCCAACCTGCGCCTGCTGGACCCGGACATCTTGGCGCCGACGTTTACTCAGATGCAGCAGCTGAAGAACTTCTACGGCTTCCCAGAGACGCTGGCGATGGATCGCTATGAAATCGATGGCGAACTCCGTGACTTCGTGGTCGCAGCCCGCGAGCTGGACCCGAACGAGCTGCAGGAGAACCAGCAGAACTGGATTAACCGCCACACCGTGTATACCCACGGCAATGGTTTCATTGCGGCGCAGGCCAACACAGTCGATGAGGTAGCTCGTGATGCCGGTTCGGCCCGTGGTGGTTTCCCCATCTTCACGGTGGCGGACCTGCAGACCCAGGCGGGCAAGGACGCCGAGGGTGAGGGCGAAACCCAGAATGCTGAAGAATCCCTCGGTATCAAGGTGGACCAGCCGCGAACCTACTTCGGCCCGGTGATCGCTAGCGCCCAGGATGGGATGGACTACGCCATCGTGGGCAAGACGGGTGATGAGTCCGTCGAATACGACACCGATACCTCCACCTACACCTATGACGGCAAGGGTGGCGTCGACATCGGCAACATTGTTGACCGCACTGCCTTTGCGCTGAAGTACCAGGAACTCAACTTCCTGCTCTCGGACCGCGTGGGGCCGGAGTCCAAGCTGCTCTATGACCGCGACCCGAGCGAGCGCGTGGAGAAGGTTGCTCCCTGGCTGACGACGGATTCCTCCACCTACCCGGCGGTCATCGATGGCCGCATCAAGTGGATTGTCGATGGCTACACCACCTTGGATTCCCTGCCGTATTCGCAGCGCACCTCCCTGACGGAGACCACCCAGGACGCACAGAACCCGACGGGCACGACGCAGCGCTTGGTCAACGATCAGGTGGGCTATATCCGTAACTCGGTGAAGGCGACTGTCGACGCTTACGATGGCACCGTCGATCTCTATGAGTTCGACACCGAAGACCCCGTGCTTAAGGCATGGGAGGGTGTCTTCCCGGGCGTCGTCAAGCCCGAGTCGGAGATCTCCGACGAGCTGCGTCAGCACATGCGCTACCCGGAGGACATGTTCAAGGTGCAGCGCAACCTGCTGGCCAAGTACCACGTAGATGACCCGGGCGTCTTCTTCAACAACGACGCCTTCTGGTCCGTGCCGGAGGATCCGACTGCCGGTGAATCCCAGGGGCTGAACCAGCCGCCGTACTACGTGCTGGCTTCCGACCCGGAGACCAACAAGCCGAGCTTCCAACTCATCACCTCCTACCGCGGTCTGAACCGTCAGTTCCTCTCTGCACACATGGCGGTGTCTTCTGACCCGGAGACCTACGGCGATATCACCGTGCGCGTGCTGCCGACGAATACCCAGACCCAAGGCCCCAAGCAGGCGCAGGACGCTATGATGTCTTCTGATCAGGTGGCTCGTGACCGCACACTGTGGCAGGGCTCGAATGACCTGAAGAACGGTAACCTGCTGGCCCTGCCGGTGGGTGGGGGAGAGATCCTCTACTTGGAGCCGATCTACTCGCAGCGCAAGGGCCAGGAGTCTGCGTTCCCGAAGCTGTTGCGCGTGCTGGTGTCCTACAAGGGGCGCGTGGGCTATGCGCCGACGATTGGTGAGGCCCTAGAGCAGGTCGGCATCGACCCGAAGGCCGCCCAGGACATCACCGAAATTGAGGGTGACTCCGGCAAGCAGACGGAGAAGGATGACGAGGAGGCCAATGCCGCCGATAAGAAGGACGAAGAGAAGGACTCTGAGTCTTCCGCACCGGCCTCCGCTCCGAAGGCATCTGACGAGGGTGAGGCTATCGACGCCATCAACAAGGCTCTCGATGGTGTAGACAAGGCCAAGAACGGCTCCTTTGAGGAGTATGGCAAGGCCCTGGACGAGCTCGATAAGGCAGTGGAGGACTACCGCTCCCTGCAGTCTCAGTAAGTCCGGATAGGTGCCGGCGAAAACTCGGCGCCTCACCTATGAAATGGCGCCTGCCCAGGGGATTTGGGTAGGCGCCAAGGTGTCTGTATAGTTACATCCGTCGCCAGCACACGGGACAGTGTGCAGAGCGCTTGATGTTTGGAAGTACATCTCGACGCGGGGTGGAGCAGCTCGGTAGCTCGCTGGGCTCATAACCCAGAGGTCGTAGGTTCGAATCCTGCCCCCGCTACCAACTTCCGACCCCTACCAGGGAATATCCTGGTAGGGGTCTTCTTCATTTTGTACTGAAATCGCCACTTGGTGCACTAGATGGTGGCTTAAGGGACATTTCGTGTGGATTTGCGGCGTGTCGCACTAAGGGACATTTCGTGTGGATTTAGGAGCGTCCGGCCCAGCCTTTTCTTATGCCTAAGCTGGGGTTCCATTCGCTGTCGATGTGGGTATCGAATGCGGCAGGTCGCCCGTCTGGGTGGCCGCGGCGTTTACGTTCTTCTTGTGCCCAGGCTGCGCGTGCGGCTTTTTCTCCTTGGCGTCCGAAGTCTTGTTGCTTGGCTAACTCCAGCGGCGCTACCGGGTCTTCGGTGTGGGTGTAGAGCCACCAGTCCATGGTGATGCGCTGGTGCTCATCGAACATGCCACGATGATTGCCCGCTAAGTCTTTGAGTTGTTTGTTGATGCCGCCTTCCAGCAGGTTCGTGGTGGCTTTTAAGTCTTGCGTGACACCTTCAGGCGGGTCAAGGAAGGTAAATAATTGTCCGACGTGGATGAGCTTTTCTAGCCGTTTTAGAGCCCTGCGGGCGTTGCGGTGGGTGTACCACCATTTCTGGTTAGCGCTGACCCATTTCGGTACTTGGCCTGCTGGTATAGCACTGCGGTAGGTGCGCTGTTTAAGCCAATCAGCAAAGGTAATGCGGGTGTGGTGGACTGCAGCTGTAAACCGCGCAGCATCGTCGGGATTGCGTACTTGGACAAGCATGTAGCCCAGTTTCCGGATTGCTTTATGGGCTGGGTGAATCGGGTTGCGGCTGATATCAGCAAAAGTGTTGCGCTGGACGTGAACTAGGCAGCGCTGGATGGCAACGTCGGGCCATTTGATACGCAGTGCCTTGAGCGCTCCACCTGCCCCGTCGGTGGTGACGATGAGTGGTTGCGCGATTTTGTCGAGCAGTTTCAGGTACTCGTATGAGCTTTCGCGCAGGCACCAGTGCCAGGCAATGACGTGTGTATTGGTGCAGGCTACCAGCAGGCATTTCTTGTGAAAGTAGGTGCCGTCGATAAAGACCTGGTCGTAAACCTGATAGGGGTCAGAAGAAGTGGGCACGGTGATAAACCACAAAAGCTTGAACCACCGGGTTAAAGTCCGCCTTGTTACCCCAAGGCGCTTGGCTAAATGGTCTGCGGATTCACCGGAAAGAATCCAGTCAATAAAGATTTTGAAGTGCCGAATCTCGCTGGCGTGTGCGCGGGCATTAATCGATGAAACGTTGCATTTAGGACACAACCAGCGCTGGGTTCCTGCCGCGGTTTTGCCGTTCTTAACCAGTCCGTGGCCGCACATGTCACACG
This sequence comes from Corynebacterium sp. HMSC074E01, assembly GCF_001808885.1. Taxonomy (NCBI): domain Bacteria; kingdom Bacillati; phylum Actinomycetota; class Actinomycetes; order Mycobacteriales; family Corynebacteriaceae; genus Corynebacterium; species Corynebacterium sp. HMSC074E01. The sequence continues at coordinate 17,069 of NZ_KV794846.1, read as the reverse complement.
ACGGTCGATTCCTATTAGCCATAGGAATTGGCCTTACCGCACCAGCTGCAGTCCCCCTATCACAGACCTAGGACTATCCGGTGTTGATTTCATCGATCGGGCTGTTGGAACCGATCCAAAATCAAGATCACCGCATTATCCCAGGCTGCCCCGGGGATCTGTATCGGTTTATCCACACGAAATGTCCCTTAAGCCTAGATGGTGCACTGGGCTCAAAATCCTGCACCATGCAAGACTGTGGCACGTCAACAAAACGGCGCATGTTTTTCGGATCTTCTACTACGAACGTCTCTAGAAAACACCGACACTCCGCTAAGATTGTCTTTGAGCGCGAGTTACCGGGATGCCCGTTTATGGGGCACGGGTCTCGCGGCCTAAACGACAAAACGTGTTGTTTTCCGGCGTGTCGAGTTAAACGACAGATTGTGTTGGTGGGGGTTGGGGTTTAGCGTATGTGACCTTTGCGTATTCCCATAGAGTGGTTGTAGGCAGTGTCGATGGCGCTGTCGTAGGTTGCTGGTCGGCCGTCTTCGTGGCCGCTGGTGGCTTGTGTTTCCTGGTTGGCTAGGGTTTGTGCTTTGGCGAGTGCGTCCTGGCCCCAGTTTTGCTGCCTGGCGATTTCTACAGGGTCGCCAGGCAGCTGCGTGTGTAGGTACAGCCACCAGTCACAGGCGATGCGTTGTTGCTCGTCGCGTAGTCCTCGGTGGGCGTGCATCAGTTTCTTGATTTGTGAGTTCACTCCGCCTTCCAGGCTGTTGGTTGTGCGCTCTAAGCGTTGGCCTTCTTTAGCTTGGGTGAGGTAGGCAAAGAGGTGTCCGTGTTGACTCATTTTCTTCAGCTGTAGGTAGATTCCGCGGTGAACATCGTGGGTGTACCACCATTTTTTGTTGCCGCGTTTGGATTTAGGAATCTGCTCGAAAGGGACGTCTTTGACGTAAGTTTTGGCTTTGAGCTGGGCGCTAAATACAGTGCCGAATTGGTGTAGCTTGGCAGTCCATTCGGCTGCTTCATCCAGGTTGTCAACGGCTAGCAGTTCGAAGGAAAGCCGTCGCAGTGCTTTGCCCATCGGCGAGGTGGGGTGCAGGCCTGTGGCGCGTTGAATGTTGCGTTTGACGTGGACAATGCAGCGTTGAACCGGGGTATCAGGCCACAGGCGGCGTAGTGCTTTAAGTCCTCCGGAATCCCCATCACAGGTCACCAGTTGTGGTGGGGCTAGTTCGTCCAGCAGGCGCATGTATGACCAGGAGGATTCCTTAGTGCACCAGAACCAGTTGATGACATGGCAGGAGTCAGCAGCTACGACAAGGCACTTGGTGTTGAAGTAGGTGCCGTCGATGAAGATTTGGTCGTAGATTCGCTGCTTATCAACGCTTCGGGGAGGTTGGATAAGCCAAAACGTTTTGAACCGGCGTTGCAGAGTTCGTGATGAAACTCCGCAGGTCTTAGCTGTCTCTGCCAGGCTGTGGCCTGACATGAGCCAAGAGATGAAAAGGCGAAACCATTTTGCTTGAACTGCGTCGTCATTGGCGCGGGTGAAAGTGGCCTTGCAAGTGCGGCATCGCCATCGTTGGCGACCGGTACTTGTCGTTCCGTATTTGATGCATACCCCGCTACAGACAGGGCATCGAGGATGATTCTTACTCATCCTCTCATCGTGAACCTAGGCAGCTAGCACACTGGCACTTCCCCGGCGGTATTTCCGGCCCGAGGCTGGGTTATCCCTCCGGATAAGTGAAATCATCCTAATACCAGCACGCCAGACCAGCTAACCACCCAACCTCACCAACACATCCTGTCGTTTAGGCCGAAGACTGAATCAATCTACAAGGTGATGTAGGCAATGGGCGGCAATACTAACTTAGGCACAGCCAAGACTGCCAAGAAGGACGAGTTCTACACGCAGTGGAATGACATTGAAAACGAGATGCAAGCCTATCTCGAATACGACCCCGACGTATTCAGAGGTAAGACAGTTCTGCTGCCGTGTGACGATCCGGGGGCAAGTAACTTCACCAAGTACTTTGCACTGAACTTTGAGAAGTTCGGCTTGAAGAAGCTGATCTCTACGTCTTATGCGCCAGCATCAAACCCAGCCGTGACTGAGAAGGGGCAGATGCTGCTGGACTTCGCACTTGGCGAGGACCAGGACGAGAAGTTCAACGAAGACGACACCTGGCACAGAGGCCGCATTTACGTCCTTGAACAGGGCACGGATCTTAACGATGACGGCAAACTGAACAAGGAAGATCTCAAGTGGGATTACCTTGAGGGAGACGGAGACTTCCGCTCCGAGGAGGTCACGAAACTTCGTGATGAGGCCGACATCGTAGTTACCAACCCACCGTTCTCGCTGTTCCGAGAGTTCCTTGCGTGGCTGATCGAGGGCGAGGTCCAGTTTTCCGTTATCGGGAACATGAACTCTGTCACATACAGGGACGTTTTTCCACTGTTCCAAGAAAATAGGACTTGGTACGGGCCTTCTATCTCTAGCGGTGATCGAGAGTTTCGTGTGCCAGAAAGTTATCCTCTCACTGCTGCAGGGCATCGCGTGGATGAACTGGGTAATAAATTCGTTCGCGTAAAAGGCGTCCGATGGTTTACCAATATCGAACACGGTCGCCGCCATGAACCACTGGTTCTGATGACGATGGATGACAACCTTCTTTATGGATCGAAGAGGGTTCGAGAAACTGCGTACGTCAAATACGACAACTACGACGCTATTGAGGTGCCGGAGACCAAGGGTATTCCAAGCGATTACGACGGTGTTATGGGGGTACCCATCTCATTCTTGGACAAATACAGTCCAGAGCAGTTCGAGATTATCTGGCGGGGCGGGGATATGGAATGGGCTGAAAATGAATGTACGTTCTTTACCCCTCCGGCGAAGGAGCAACAGCAAAAGCATCGCGCCGCCAACAAAACGTGGCGTGTGCAAAACGCCTATGTGCTGAATGATGATGGTTCAGCACAAACTATCTACCAGCGTATCTTCATCCGCCACCGCCACCCCGAGACCAAGGAGTCCTAAGTCATGGAAGCAAAACTCAACCCCCGCAAGATCCGTGACATCGTAGACGGATTTCACTACAACGAACTCGAAGGCAAAGGCCTGTACGGTTTGGCTGGCAACCTCACCATCCAGCCGGAGTACCAGCGCAACTACATCTACAACGACGGTAAGAAAGACGTAGCCGTCATCGACTCGCTGCTCAAGGGCTATCCACTGGGGCTAATTTACTTCAACCAGCCCAAGCAGTACGAAGGCAAGTTCGAGATCCTCGACGGTCAGCAGCGCATTACCTCTATCGGGCGCTTCTACAAAGACCTGTTCGTCGTCAAAGACACTGACGGCAATGAGCAGTATTTCTCGTCGCTGGGCAAACACCAGCAAGAGCAGATCCTTGAGACTGAGTTGCTCATTTACGACTGCTATGGCACTGAGGCCGAGATCAAGGAGTGGTTCAAGACCATCAACATCGTCGGTGTGCCGCTTACAGCCCAAGAGCTACGCAATGCCGTGTACTCGGGTCAGTTCGTCGATGCTGCTAAGAAGGTCTTTTCTAACTCCGGCTCAGCGATCATGTCGAAGTGGTCGAACTTCGTTAAGGGCGACCCAGCCCGCCAGGAGGTGCTTGAAGTAGCGCTGGACTGGATCGCTCAGCGTGAAGGCACCACCATCGATAGTTACATGGCAAAGCACCGTGAAGACGATAACTGCAACGAACTACAGACTTACTTCAAGGCTGTTATCGACTGGGCGGCAAGTGTGTTCAAAATGACAGACACGTCCATGCGAGGCATCGAATGGAACACGCTGTATGAGCAGTACGGCGCCAAAGGCTACAACGCGACTGAGATGACGGCTGCTGCAAAGGAGTTGCTGTCTGACCCGCAAATTCAGTCCAAGAAGGGTATCTACGAGTACCTGCTTGGCGGCAAGACAGACACCAAACTACTTAACGTACGTGTCTTCACTGAAGCGGTGAAGAAGCGCGTCTACAAGCGCCAGACTGATGCTGCAAAACAGAAGGGTGTCTCCAACTGCTCGTATTGCGCTATCGGTCACGATGAAAAGAAAGCAAAGATCTGGGCGCTTAAAGAAATGGACGCTGATCACGTCACTGCGTGGTCCAAGGGTGGATCGACCGAGGAGAGCAACTGCGAGTTGCTCTGCAAGTCGCACAACCGTGCCAAAGGCAACGCTTAAAGTCGGTGATTAACCATGCTCATCGGCTACGCACGTGTCTCCACGTCGAAACAAGGGCAGTCGCTCGACACCCAGCGTGAGGCGCTCATCGACGCTGGCTGCGATGAAAACCACATCTACACAGATACGATCTCGGGCACGAAGTGGCAGCGCCCCGGCCTTGATGACGCGCTGGCGTATATGCGCCCCGACGACACGCTGGTTGTGACCAGGCTCGACCGTCTTGGTCGCAGCCTCGCTGAGACGGTGAATACTATCGCTGACTTGGCGGAACGTGATATCAACGTGAAAGTGCTCGAACCCGCGCTGGACACGTCGCGTCCTGCTGACAAAGTGGTCATTAACGTCATGGCCTCTCTCGCTGAGTGGGAAAGAGACCTGCTGATCCAGCGCACCCGTGAAGGCGTAGCGCACGCCCGCGCCCAGGGCAGGGTCGCCGGGCCGAAACCGAAGCTCACTAACGAGCAAGCCCAGGTTGCCAAGGAACTCATCGACGGTGGTAAGTCCGTCAGTGCAGTGGCGAGGACGTTCAACGTGTCCAGGCCGACCATCTACAGAGCCATCGAGCGCCTTGAGGCTGACGCATAACAGCCGAGACCTATCACGAGGGCTGCGTCGCTAGCGCGCACACCCTGCAAGCAAGCACCAGGCGAGCGCTAGCGACGCACTGAGTACGTGGGGGTGCTGCAGGGCGCGGTAATAGCACTGCCCGGCACAGCCGGGGCCAAATACGGGATTGACCACACACATCCCGTATTTGGCAAGGAGTGCTCATGTCCACCTATTCGCAAACGCTTACATCTCACGGCGATATTCTCGCCAACATCCCCGGTATCCTGGGCTTTTACCCGCAGAACTCGCTGGTGCTCGCGTTCTTCGACCGCAACAGTGACACCCCTGGCCTGCACTTAGGCCCTCTCGCCAGGCTCGACCTCGATGACGCCGTGCAGACGCTAACCGCCAACCAATCGCAGTTCGCTGCATGGTCTGGCCGCGTCAACGCTGACGCTGTTATCGCTTACGTGATAAACGCGGACCCCTCAGCAGCAGATGACCTGGCAGAATTCCTGCTCAGCGAAGACTCACCTCTGCCGACCGTGCTTGCGATCGTGCAGGTTCCCGAGCTTACTTCTGGGACCGGTTGGTGGACTGTGTATCAGCAACTGAGCCTCTCAGCACCGCGCACCGGGGTTGTCAGCGAGGTCGCCGGCTCTGCTGCGCTGCAGCAGATGGTGTTGGACACTGGGCAGCTTCCAGCGCTGTCTCGCGCAGAGCTAGAAGAGCGTTTGGACAGCACAGCTCACGGTATCGACGACGCTGTATACCGAAACATCATCGCCGACGTCGAGGGGTACGAGAATGAGATACATTTTCTCCGTGACGATCTACAGCATGAGTACGAGAAGGCTGCAAAGGGTGTCTCTGACCCCACCGATACACAGGCCATCCGTGCTGCGCTGAGGTGTTTTACGACTCCCATGTTGCGTGATCCACTGCTCGGCGCACTGCTGGACGAGCCTGAGAAGGGTCTGGCGTTCGCAGAAACTCTTATGTGTGTCGTGCCACGAGACTGGCTCAAGATGCGCTCGCAGATAACCGCTACCGTCGCTGTACTCGCACAAGCCACTGGGCAGACTGGCCTGGCCGGTGTAGCTGCTCATAAAGCCACTGAGCTAAGTGATACCGAGAACTTTCCGAACCTGGTGGCCAGATCCATCAGCCTCGGCCTAGGCAGCAAGCTCATCACGAGCGTCAAACAGGGCGCGTCGAAAGCACATTACCTCCTGTTCGATGCTTAAGTCTCTTACCCCGTTGCAGTTAATGCTGCAGCGGGGTTTTCTTTTTCAGCATGGCCATGACCAGGGAAGACACACATCTTCTACAAGCAGGGGAGCAACTTCTAGCCAGCAGAGCTGTCTCCAAGAACGGATTGAATATCCGATCCACAAGGAGGCACTCATGTACCACTACACGCACGAAGACCTGGAGCTGCTCTACCTGATGAGCGACGGCATAGACGGCGAGGACGCTGATCCTGGTGCAACCCAAGAGCTACGCGACCTGGAAGCAGAAGGGCAAGTACTGCCCTGGGCCGTGCTGTAACAGCACTTTTCTCAGCAGCAGCAAAGCCGCTGCTCAAACACACAATTGAAAGACAATTCACACTCACTCAAAAGGAGAAATCATCATGTCTAACCCATTCAACTCCGGCACCATTGTTGGCAACACCGCTCGCGAGCCGAAGATCTTTGAGCACGCAAACGGCGGCGCTACCGTGAAGCTCAACGTCTACGCGCGTAATACGTTCAAGAACAAGAACACCGGCAAGGTGGAGTCTGAGATCGTGGAACTCACCGGCTACGTGCAGGACGCTAAGAACCTCGGTGTCTTCGGCTGCATCGGCGCTGGTGACCGGGTCGCGGTCAGCTACTCGCTCAAGACGGACAACTACACCGATAAGGATGGCGTGAAGCACTACCCGCTGATCGCACGCATCGATACGGTGCAGCTCATCGACTCGAAGAAAGAGTCTGCAGCCCGCGCTGCACGCCGTGAGAACGGCGCTGGCACCGCCGCCAACGACACTGAAGAAGTGCCGTTCTAACCACAACACCCCGCAGGGAAACCTGCGGGGTTATTTTTTCAGTACAAACCGCGCATGACGCCGTTGCCGTCCGGTAGGGGATCGCTACCGCGCCTGCTCTGGGGCACCGTCATTTCACAGCGCAATACACGCACCACGACACGCGCTGTTTTACCGTGCAACAAACACGCCATTTCGCTGCGCATTGCACTGACACATCTACACGCCGCTGGATCAATCACTTCACTGCACCCTGTAGTGGCGCGTCACTTAATTGACACGTTTATTGCGCAGTTAAGTGGTGTGTCACTTCGTCGACCACTTAAATGACACTTTTAATGACACGCCACTTCATTGGCACATTTACTGCGCAGTTAAATTACATGTCATTTCATTAGCACGTTTATTGACTACTTAAATGACGCTGTAACTCTGCATCACATTCTGCAGGCACTTTCGCTGCACTCTCTACGTACTCATCTACTGTCCACTTAACGGCACTGTAGCCACGTACCTCTACTACACAATCAACAGCACAACAAACACGCCACTACACGCGCTATTTCACAGCACTACAGGATTACCGCTACACAAAACAACCGCTCTAATTCTTCGATTTTCGCTGAATTAGAGCGGTTTTAGCGCTGTCTCTGGGCACTGACCCCGGCGACACCCGGCTAGGCCGCTACAGGGCCGTACAAGGCGTGTGGCGAGCTGCTACAGCTCCATGCCACCATCGCGGTCGCGCTGTTGCTGCTGGCGGCGCTTGTTGGTTCGTTCCTGAGCACGGCGGCGTGCGGCGGTCCGTTCCTGCTGGATACGCTGCTCAACAGCAACCCGATACCGCTGCTTCATCTCAGGGTCGTTATCGAGTTCGACATGCAGGAAGTCCCGGTCTACGTGGGAAATCTCTTGCAGAGACTGCGTTGCCTCCTCGATAATGATGGCGGCTTCCTCTTCTGCAGCTGCGCGGCGCGCTTCGAGGCTTTCGGTGAATGCGCGTTTCTCCGTGTCAAAGGCTTCACGCTCACTGTCCAGGGCTGCACGTTCGTTGGCCAGCTGTTCACGCTCACGCGTGGCCTCGCTGCGGATGGCCACAGCATCACGTTGTGCTTCGCTACGAGTGCTCTCAGCGTCTCGTGTGGCCTCGCTACGGGTCTTTTCTGCGTCTCGCTCGGCTTCCTTGCGTGCTTCGCTGCGGATCGTTTCAGCCTCCTGCTCTGCACGCTTGAGCTTGGCCTCTGCAGCGCTGTTGACCTCTTCGGCACGGTCCAGCAGCTCATCTGCTTGAGCTTCGGCCAGCCCTACTGTCTGCTCAGCCGCAGCCTGTGCATCGCTACGGATCTGCTCGACGTCCTGCTCAGCCTTCTCGCGTGCTTCACGCAACACACGCTCTGCAACCTCGCGAGCCTGCTGTTCAGCGTTCTCCTGTACACTTCGCGCTGCTTCACGGTCCGCCTGGGCCTGTTCCAGTTCTTTTGCTGCTTGCTCGCGGTCACGATCAATCGCGTCCATGTCGCGGTGTACGGAACGGCGCTTGACTTCTACTTCATCCTCGCGGTTGGCAAGGTCGCGTTCACGATCCTGCTGCTCCGTGTAGCGGTCGAGGTTTAGGGATTCATCGTGACGTTCGGAGACTTCCAGTTCTACTGGGTAGCCGAGCGCGTGCATGTGTTCACGGAGTCCGCGCTGCGCGTCGATCATTTTTTGATTACCCGAGATCTGTTTACCCTTTTTTGGGCCAGATTTGTACCTGACCGAGGTGTCAGTGTTGTACGCGATACCTGGCCTACAGCGGAGCTTTGACGGATCATCGGGCTTCGGGGAGAAGCTATCGGCCTGGAACTGGCTATGCGGTGTGCTCTCGTCAAAATTCATATCCCCTCCGGCCACAGCATCGATGCCGCCGGGGATGAAGTTCTCGGCAAGCCAACGCATTGCCTCTTCGAAGTATTGTTTCGCTTCCTCGTAGTCGCGTGCGACATAGCGCGGACGTTTTACTTCGCGCCCGTCCACCTCACTGGTGTAGAAATCCGGGATTTCTTTGCACATCGATTTCGGTGGATTCAGCTTCGGCTGGGGCCTCGACGACGCGGTTTCTACCGAGGATGTTGTGAAGCACCTCCGCGACAACAGCCCGAGCCTGCAGACCATCCTCCACGGCCCGAGCACCAGTACCTGGGGTGGGCACAACCTCGCCGGCGGTCTGCGCCGCGTCATGGCGAAGTGTGGCTACACCGATATCAAGAGCTTCCAGAAGGTGGATATCACCCTCTCGAGCTAGCTGCGCACTTTCGCGGCCGACAACGCCCGGTGGAACTTCAATGATCCCCCGGGCGTTTTTCATGTCTACGGGGTGAGGCGTATGTCACAGCCGATTCATCTTGACTCTCCTGTAAGTCCGACTAAAGTTTGTCCAGAATAAAAAGTACGTCTAGGCGTAACTTATGGAACAGCCTTGGCGAATGCATTTTCAGGAAAGGAAAACTCAATGGTTCGGTCGGAAAAGCGGGAGTCGCGATCAGCACTGTTCGTGGCAGCAGCCGCGATGATGGCGATGATTCTCGCGGCGGCGCTCACAGCGTGCGCGCCGGAGGAGGATCGTGCAGACGGCGGAAAGCCGAAAGTGCTGACCACTTTCACTGTGATCCAGGACATCGCCCAGAATGTCGCGGGGGAACACTTGACTGTGGATTCTTTGACGAAGCCGGGGGCGGAGATCCACGGCTACGAGCCCACGCCGGCTGATATCCGCCGCGCGTCGGATGCCGACCTCATTCTGGATAACGGCCTGAACCTGGAGAACTGGTTCGCGCAATTCGTCGAGGACGTCGACGCGCCCCACGTCACCGTCAGCGACGGCGTGGACCCGATCGACATCACCGAGGACGAGGGCGCGGGCAAACCGAACCCGCACGCGTGGATGAGCCCGGTCGAGGTGGAGAAGTACGTGGACAATATGGTCACCGCCTTCAGCGAACTCGATCCGGACCATGCTGAGGACTTCAAGCAGAACGGCGAGCAGTACAAAAAGGAGCTGCAAGAGGTCCAGGACGGCATGGTCACTGAGTTGGCGAACCTGCCTGAGCAGCATCGCGCACTGGTGACGTGCGAGGGCGCATTCTCCTACATGGCACGCGACGCTGGTCTGGAGGAACGGTTCATTTGGGCCGTGAACTCCGAGAATGAGGCAACTCCGCAGCAGATCACCCGTGCCATCGAATTCGTCAAGGAGAACGACGTGCCGGCCGTATTCTGCGAGTCCACGGTCTCGGACGCACCGATGCAGCAGGTAGTTGATGCAACCGACGCCACCTTCGGCGGCACTCTGTACGTCGACTCCCTTTCGGAGAAAGACGGTCCGGTTCCGACCTACCTCGACTTGATCAAGCACGACGCCGACGTGATCACGCAGGCGTTGACGGGTAAGAAGTAGGTGTCACGGTGCAACAGGAAACGTCATCAGCCGCGGCGGCCGTTTCGTCGAATGCGACTCCCGCGATATCCGTGCACGATGTCACCGTTCACTATGGGAGCGTGCTCGCGCTCGACGGTGCATCCCTCGAGATTGCGCCGGGACGCGTGTGCGGACTCGTCGGAATGAATGGATCCGGGAAATCTACGCTATTCAAAACGATCATGGGGCAGACCCGGCCGGATTCCGGGACCGTCGCCGTCAACGGAGATGACCCCGCGGTTGCCCGCCGCACCGGTGTGCTCGGGTACGTGCCTCAGCGCGAGGCAGTGGACTGGGATTTCCCGGTCAGCGTGCGGGAGGTGGTCATGATGGGTCGCTACGGACAACTCGGTTTCACGCGCCGGCCTCGCCGGGCTGATATCGAAGCCGTCAACCATGCACTCGAGCGTGTGGAGCTCACGGACTATGCCTCACGTCAGATCGGTCAACTTTCCGGCGGCCAGCGGAAACGCGCCTTTGTTGCCCGGTGCATTGCCCAGGGGGCGAGGATCATGCTGCTGGACGAGCCTTTCGCGGGCGTCGATAAGCGCAGCGAAGCGACAATGACCCGGCTGTTCCGCGAGCTTGCAGACGGCGGTGCCACCGTCTTCGTGTCCACGCACGACCTCCCTGCGTTACCTGAGCTGGCTGATGAAGCGATGCTGCTCAACCGGCATGTGCTCATGCACGGCTCGCCCAAGGATGTCCTGCAACCCGATAATCTCGCCGCTGCCTTTGGACTGGATGTGATGAAACGATGATCTCTTTTCTTGTCGACCCGTTCGCCTACGACTTCATGGTCCGCGCGTTCGCCACGAGCCTGATTTCCTCCATCGTGTGCGCGGTGCTGTCGTGCTGGCTGGTCCTCGTCGGCTGGTCGCTGATGGGCGATGCCGTGTCCCACGCAGTGTTCCCCGGCGTGGTGCTGGCGTATATCGCGGGCGTTCCCTTCGCTCTCGGGGCAGTGGTCTTCGGCTTCCTCGCCGTGGGATTGATCGGTGTCGTGCGTGATACGAGCCGGGTCAAAGAAGACGCTGCGATCGGAATCGTCTTCACGACGCTCTTCGCGTTCGGGCTCGTGCTCATCTCCGTCACGCCCTCGCACACCGACCTCAATCACATTATCTTCGGTAACCTGCTCGGCGTCTCCAAAGCTGATCTCGTGCAGATCCTCGTTTTGGGCGTGGCCACGCTGGCCGTGCTCGTGCTCAAGCGCCGCGATTTCACGCTTTTCGCTTTCGATCCCGTGCATGCTCACGCGATTGGTCTGTGGCCGAAGCTGATTGGGGCAGTGTTGCTCGCCCTGCTCGCGCTCACCTGCGTGGTGGGGCTGCAAGCCGTCGGGGTGATCCTCGTGGTGGCGATGCTGATCATTCCGGGTGCGACCGCGCACCTTTTGACCGACAGTTTCGGCCGCATGCTGCTGATCGCTCCTGCGGTGGCCACCGTATGCTCCGTCGCGGGGCTGTACGCGAGCTACTACCTCGACGCTTCGCCTGGCGGACTCGTGGTCATGGCGCAGGGGATCGCATTCCTGCTGGTGTACCTGTTCAGCCCGAGCCAAGGGATCGTCACAGCGCGTGCGTGCCGGGGCGGAACGGCACGGCTAATTGGAGACGAACAGCGCATCGGTAGCGGTGCGGCCGAGCGGAACTGAGTTCTTTGCCCCGTCCACCTTCACATCGAGCGACTCGGAAAACGGTGCGCCTTCAGTGACCGTGAGGACGGCGCCGACAACGATGCCATTCTCCTCGAAAAACTTCAGCAGGGTCGGGTCCGAATCGGAGATCCGCTCGACAGTGACCGTCGTCCCCGCTGCACCGGCGCCCGCCCCAGCATCCGTGAGGCGGCATGCGTCCAAAGCGGGCACCGTACCGTCGGCGGTCGGGATCGGATCCCCGTGCGGGTCGCGGGTGGGGTGGCCGAGCAGCTTGTCCAGCCTGTCCACCAGGTAGTCAGAGACTGCGTGCTCTAAGTGCTCCGCTTCATCGTGCACTTCGTCCCACGTGTACCCGAGAGTCTCCACCAAGAACGTCTCGATGAGCCGGTGGCGCCGAATCATGTCCACTGCGTACCCGCGGCCCTTCTCGGTCAATTCCACCGAGCCGTACGGGGCGTGCACGATCAACCCCTGTGCGGCGAGCTTGCGCACAGCATCCGAGACCGACGACATCCGCAGCCCCGTCTGCTTCGAAATCAGGGTTGCCGTCACGGGTTCCGCTGACCATTCCGTGAGACTCCAGATGACCTTCAAATAGTTCTGGGTCGAAGTGGATAATTCGCTCACCGACATGCGTTCAACTCTACTTACCTTCCGGGAGCACGCTTATCGACGCCGCCCTGAACCGCTAATCCGCCCTGCACAGTCGCGACTGTTCAGTCTATCCAGGCCATGAGTTAGACTCTGAATCCGTGACTACCACCTCGAATGCACCAGAGCAGACCCCACCCGCAAACGCTCACCCGCGCCCCGTCCTCGTCGTGGACTTCGGCGCGCAATATGCGCAGCTCATCGCACGACGCGTGCGTGAGGCCCGGATCTATTCGGAGGTCGTTCCGCACACGATTTCCGCAGAAGAATTGAAAGCCAAGGACCCGGTGGCTCTCGTGCTCTCCGGTGGTCCCTCATCCGTCTACGAGGACGGTGCTCCGCAGCTCGACCCGGCAATTTTCGAGCTGGGGCTGCCCACCTTCGGCATTTGCTACGGCTTCCAGGTGATGACTCAGGCGCTCGGCGGCACCGTGGCCAAGACCGGCTCCCGCGAGTACGGTCGCACCGCAATGAACGTGCGCGGCGGCGTACTTCACCACGGCCTGCAGACCAACCACCCGGTATGGATGAGCCACGGCGATTCCGTCACCGAGGCACCAGCTGGCTTCGAGGTCACCGCTTCATCGGAAGGCGCACCAGTCGCCGCATTCGAAAACGCTGATCTATGCATGGCCGGCGTCCAGTACCACCCGGAGGTCATGCACTCGCCGCACGGCCAAGAGGTGCTCACGCGCTTCCTCACCGAGATCGCAGGCCTCGAGCAGACCTGGACCGCCTCCAATATTGCGGAACAGCTTATCGACGCAGTCAAGCAACAAGTCGGCCCCAACGGCCGCGCCATCTGCGGCCTGTCCGGCGGCGTGGACTCCGCTGTCGCTGCTGCACTGGTCCAGCGCGCAATCGGTGACCGACTCACCTGTGTCTTCGTCGACCACGGCCTGCTGCGTCAGGGCGAGCGCGAGCAGGTCGAGACCGACTTCGTGGCTGCTACAGGCGCGAAGCTGGTCACCGTCGACGAGCGCGAAGCCTTCCTGGGCAAGCTCGCTGGTGTCACCGAGCCGGAAGCCAAGCGCAAGGCTATCGGTGCAGAATTCATCCGCTCCTTTGAGCGTGCCGTTGCTGGTGTGCTCACCGAATCTGGTGACGACGCACCCGTCGACTTCCTCGTTCAGGGCACCCTGTACCCGGACGTTGTCGAGTCCGGCGGCGGATCCGGCACCGCCAACATCAAGAGCCACCACAACGTCGGTGGCCTGCCTGACGATGTCGAATTCGAACTCGTCGAACCCCTCCGCCTGCTGTTCAAGGACGAGGTCCGCGCCGTTGGCCGTGAACTCGGCCTGCCCGAGGTGATCGTGAACCGTCAACCTTTCCCGGGCCCTGGCCTGGGTATTCGCATCATCGGTGAGGTTACTGAGGAGCGCCTGGAAACCCTTCGCGCAGCCGATGCGATCGCTCGTGAGGAGCTAACCAAGGCTGGCCTCGACGACCAGATCTGGCAGTGCCCGGTCGTCCTGCTTGCCGACGTTCGCTCCGTCGGCGTCCAAGGCGACGGCCGCACCTACGGCCACCCGATCGTCCTGCGTCCAGTTGCTTCCGAGGATGCCATGACCGCTGACTGGGTCCGCATCCCGTACGAGGTGCTGGAGACCATTTCCACCCGCATCACCAATGAGGTTGAGGACGTCAACCGCGTCGTGCTGGACATCACGTCCAAGCCGCCAGCCACGATCGAGTGGGAGTAACCAGCTTTTAGCGCTGACACCCAGGATTTAAGTGCCAGCGCTAAATAGTTAGTGCTAAATAGTTGATGCTAAATAGTCAGTGGATCTCGATTACATAGCTGCCTCAGGTGAGAATTTTTACCTGGGCTTTTGGAGCGAAGCTAAGGCCCCGATGTAATCGAGATCCACTCGTTTTATTTGTAATGCACTCCAAGCGAAGGTGGCGGCGTTGGCGTGCGCTGATGCAGAAGCCACCACGCGACAAACCCGGTGAAGATTCCTGCCAGCGGCGCTAATACTGCCCTGGGATCCGTGCCCAGCGTGACGGACGGGAAGAAGATCAGCAATCCGATCAACAACAGCCAGCCTGTGCTGCGGTCTCTGAGCACAACAGGACTCAGACGTTCTTTCGGTGTGAAGATCGCCTGTGCGGGGGATGTCTGCGTGCCAAAACGCGGCATGGTGAACCAGCACAGCAGGTACAGGAAAATGCCGCCGCCGATGATGAGCGCCAGCACAGCAAAAACGACGCGGACGAAGGTCACATCGACGTTATAACGCGCACCGATGCCCTCACAGATGCCACCGACTAGTGGGTTGCCACCTTGTTCTTTGGGGATCCGTGGCGGGCGCGTGTCCCACATGGCCTGAAACGAGCTGTTGGTGTCCATGGCTCAAGTATGCATTTGGCGGGCAAAGCTCGCTGGCTAAATGGCACGGGTCTAGGGGGAGGATCGAGAGATCCTTGCATGAAACCTGAATTCGCTGGCGTAGACAATGCCGCTGGCCTCTTTGAAGTCCCTGTTCAGGGAGGTTTCGCCGCCTTCGATCTTCGTCAGCGCGTCGAGTAGCCTCGTTGTGATTTCAGGTTTCTTCCTAAAACCTGAATATCGGCACTGCTTGTGTACTGGTTTGTGCACTTAAGGCCCTGGATTAGCTTATCCAGGGCCTGTGGATTCAGGTTTCGTGCAACGCAGCAAGAACTACTAGTCGGCGAGAACTACTAGTCGGGGAGCGCTGCTAGCCAGCGTGCGTTGCTAGTCGGCGTGCGTTGCTAGCCAGCGTGCGTTGCTAGTCGGCGTATGCGAGGCGACGGGAGCCGTCGACATGCGGGTACAGTACCCACGCAGCGCCAGCAACGAGCGCGAATGTGAGCGTGACTCCCCAGGCTGGCCATTGCGCGAGAGGTGCGAGCATGAGCGCCAGCCACCAAAGCATTAACGGCACGAGCATGCTTATCGACGGCACCGTACTTACCCGCTTCTCTTCCGCGAATGCCCTCATCTCGCCCCGGTAGGGGTGGAGCAAAGTGATGGCGACAGCAAGGGCAACGCATCCGAGCGCGATGAGGAGTTTGGGGCCGATCGCGAGCTGGGAGACCATGACTGCGATGGATCCGGCGACGCCCACAGTTCCCATGACTCTGACGATGAGCGGAGTGGGGATTGGGGTGGTCCGGGTGCGGACGTCGTAGGCGTACATGGAGGTGGACGCTACCATATGACCTGCGATAGAAAATATGTTCGATATTTTCAATTGACCTTGGTTCGCCCGCGGAGCATAATCAGCTTCCGTGAGTGGAACAAGTGTTCGCAAGACGGTCGCGGAGGTGGACCTGGCGGCATCGACGGTATCGACGGGCTCCAGTGGTTCTGCGCACGCTGAACAGATCGCCCAGCTCCGCTCCAAAATGGCGCAGATCGGCGGTGCTGTCCCTGGTGGTGATGGGGATGGTACCGGCTTCGCACAGAAGATCACAGGCAGCGAAGATGTGGTTTCGCTCGGTGAGCAGTTTCGATTTCTGCTTCCTGGCGGTGGTCTACCGCGCCATGCTGTCACACATATGAGCGATACACCGGCGCTGGTTGCGGAGATGCTTCTCCACGTTGTGGAAGCAGGTGGTCACGCCGGTGTGGTGGGGTGGCCGGAATTGTCTTATGCCGGAATTGACCCGAAGTATCTGGGCCGCATTATCGCTGTGCCGGATCCAGGGGTGGACCCTTTGGGTGTTGCCGCGGTGCTCACGGAGGGGCTGGACTTGGTTGTGTATCGCTCGCCAGTGGCGCTTGCTCTCTCTCCGGTGCGGTGCCGTCCACTGTTGGGCAAGCTGCGCAAAGGTCGGGCAGCACTGATGATGGTTGGCGCGACGGTGCCGTCTCCTGCGCTGACTGTCACGGGCGATATTCAGGCTTTTCATGGCATTGGTCGTGGTACGGGCCGCATTACTGGTGTGGGTATTCGGGTGCGGGCGCAGTCGAAGGGTGGGCGTCCGGCGTCGGCAAGCATCACTGTGGGGCAGGCTGCTGTGGAAGCGTCAACGCCTTAATCCCGCGTCAATCGATTTCAGTCTGGCAAGGACTGTTTCTTGTGACGGCGATCCGATTCGAAAAATGGCGTTTTTCATACGGGTACAAATGGAATCTCACTCGTATGAAGAAGACGACTATTCGGCTACCAGCTACACCAACCGGCGACCCTAACTGGGACTACATGGAGCGCTTCATGAAGGGGTTGCGGTAGTGATAGTCCGCGGTGTCTGCGGGCTAGTTCTTTTATGGGGGCGTTGATGCCACCTTCGAGGCTGTTTGTTGTTGCTGCAAGGTTGTCGGGGTCGATGGTTGTTGGTGGGGGTTGTAGGTAGGTAAACAGCAGGTCTCTGCGGTGCAGAGATAGCAATGATTGATAGGCCGCTCGGACGCGTTGGTGGGTGTAGACCTTGGTGTAGGCGCCGGTAGCGGGGTCTTTGATGGTGGTTTTCTCGTTCATCCATTCCCGGTAGGTGTGGCATATCCGGGCCTGACCCCCGGAAAGTAGACACGTCG